>JAAXOC010000074.1 GCA_014237145.1 ANME-2 cluster archaeon | reverse complement strand
TGCCCAAAGAATAGTTGGAGTAATAACAAAAAAAGGTTATGCAAGGGGTACTTTCATTTTTTGAGCATGTCATTCGAAGAATTTCATGTACGTTTTCTGTATCCCAGTCATGCATATCAGTAAATAAAATCGTCTTGCCAAAAGTGAGTTCTAACTTATTCTCAGCCCCCTTGTCAAACGAAAACGTAAACACATTCTCTTCTTCAAACCCTTCAAACGGGAACACTTCCTTATAGTCATCTGGGATAACTTTTGAGGCATCAAGCAGTGCATTTGTGATACTTTTTTTCTTTCCATTCCCAACTCTTTCGACAGATTGTTTTATTTTAAGAAGTTTCTCAAGAATCTCAACCTTCTTTTTTTCATATGTTTGCTTTTGTTTTTTGTAGCTTCCTGGATGGTATCTCACCACTAAGGTGAATTCAGTTCCAAACACCTTTTTTTTTATTCGATAACCCAACACCTCTTGTTTTTTCTTGGTTTTGTAGAGCAAATCGAACTCATCAAGTGAAATGTTATATAATTCTTCACAGGCTATCCAAAAATCAACTTTTCACGACACTATGGAATTCTGAGAGTTTCCAACACATGAAGTTAAGATCTTAATTTCCTTAAATTTTGTGCATACCTACATGAAAATCCACATATTTCACCGACAAATCACTAAAAACGTGTTTTAAAGTACCAATTAGAACATTTTTCGTATCCACAACAAACAGATTTGCCCCCTTAATCCCGTTTTTCAGTATTTCTTTCCAGTTTTTACCTTCCCTTTTCACAAACCCATCAATCTTCCCAATATTATGCACAATACACATCATCAGAAATTCCACACTTGCTTTTTCCTTCCCCCTCAAAAGAAACTCCCTAAACCCTCTATTCTGTTTCATCTGGCCAAAAACAGATTCTGCCGTGTACATTCGCTCCTGATATAGTTCCTTCCCTTCATCAGTCCTCAGTTTTCCCCTCATTTCATCCAATAAATATTCTCGTGGGTCTCTTGAAATTATTCTATTTAGCATGAAAGTACCCTTGGGTTCTTTCATTTTTTGAGCATGTCATTCGAAGAATTTCATGTACGTTTTCTGCTTTAGTGCATGCTTTTTTAAATACACAATCTGAACAAAAATCGCAGACGTATTGTCTCAGGTCAGGTTTATCCTTTCGTTTTTGAATCCTTGTAAACGGCATCATGATGCCTGCAGGGCAATAGTAACAATCCTTTTCCTCATCGAATTTAAATATCGACTTATAAGGCTTAAATTCACACATATTGAAAAACTTTGCGTTCTTTGCGGTGACATCTCAATAAAACTCAACCAAATTTAAGAATATATTTTCCGATGCTTGATCACGTTTGAACGCATAGAGTCATCCAACGGTTTATTGATGCTATAGTATTGTGTAGTGTATATACACTACATAATATGCAACTTTTTCTGTTTTGATCGTTAAGCAATTCTGGGGCGCAGGCTAAGCTTTTCTAATTAAGAATGGAGTGGGTAATTTAGGAGGTTACAAGCCATTCCTGACGCTATGGATAGGTTTTACCAGGAGGTATTGTTCTATGCAAACAGGTTTTTATGGTTGCGCTACCTTAATTGCTACATTGAAGGACTGATATTATGACAGTTGATGTATTTTTCAGGTCAGCAGAGGACGTGGGGGCAAAAACCAACCAGATCGATCAGGTAAAGGAATTGTTCCTGAAAATATCACCGGTTAAGGAAGGCGACATTGTAGCAGTCAAGATACACCCCGGAGAATACGGGAATACCACATATATCAGGCCAGTGCTCGTGCGTACAGTTGTCGACCTGGTAAGGGAAGCGGGCGGCATCCCTTTTGTTACAGATACCACTACATTGTACAAGGGCATGAAACTGAACGCTGCAGACCTGATATGGGCTGCGGCAATGAACGGTTTTACCCAGGCCAGCATGAATGCACCGTTCATTGTAGCGGATGGACTGCTTGGGGATGATGCTGTGAAAGTGGATATAGGAGGCTTGATACTGAAGGATATAACTGTGGCATCAGCTATCGCTAAGGCCGATTCCATGATAGTTATTTCCCATGCGAAGGGACATCCCGGCTCAGGCTTTGGGGGCGCTGTGAAGAACTTGGGAATGGGTTGCCTGGATAAGGAAGGTAAGACCAGGGTTCATGAAGTAGGCAGGCCCACCATCGACCCTGAGAAATGCAACGGATGCGGTGAATGTATTGATATCTGCGCCTGGAATGCCCTGGTACTGGAGGATGCCCATGCCAGGGTGGACTGGAACCTGTGCCGAGGGGAACTGGCATGTCTGGCTTCATGCCCACAGGAAGCTATCATTGCACCCGATAATGTGGATGTGGAGATGCAAAAGCTACTGGGCGAGGCAGCACTTGGGCCCATTAAGTGCCTGCCATACAGGATAAGTTACATCAACTGGATATATGACCTGACCCCGGGCTGTGACTGCTTTAATTTCTCTGCACCCAAATTTGCTGATGATGTGGGTATCACGGCATCAACCGACCCGGTAGCTATTGATGTAGCAACTTTGGATTTAATAAACAGGAAGATGGGGCATCATGGCAGGAGTATAACTGATGTCTGGGGCGTGGATCCGATCGTGCATCTTAAGTATGCTGAGCAGATCGGTTGCGGGAGCATGGAATATTATCTGGTGGAATAAGTTTTCTAAGATTCCCTCCAGTCAATTCTATAAACTTTCAAGTGTCACAATCCCGTACGGTTTGCTCTGAAAACTGTATTTTCACGCTCATGGGTGTCTCGACATACCATGAATGCTTATTTTTTACCTCGCAGCAATGTAACATTCAGGAGTAAGGGGTTTGCAGGATGGAGTGATATGCTTTATTCAATATGGGAAGATATGCAGGAGTGCTTAAAACAATACCATATGCGTTCGATGACGGAAACGGTTAATTCTATGCTGATGGCTAGATTTGGAGCTCCTTTGAGGAAAAGACTTGATGCGCACAAGGTTACTGAAATACAACTGAAGAATGTTGCACATAATGTTAGGAGAATTGGATATCTTGAGATTATGGATGGCATTATACCGCATTGTGGACATTTGATCGGAATGAAGTTCGGGTCGGCCTGGAATTTAAATTCACTAACAGTACATCTAAAGAATACTTTTTATTGATCAATAAAATCATCCATGATTATGGCTTTATCTTTATGAAATTACACATATTTATATACTTGTTATGATGTTTAATTTAAAAAGGATTTCCCCAGGACATGATTAGCATTATGACAGCTGAAATCTATCTTATATTATCTGGAAAGGGTGGAGTGGGAAAAACCACAGTTTTCTCAAATCTTGCAACCTCAATTGCAATGTTAGGAAAAGAGATCATCATAATTGATGCTGATCTGGCAATGCCGAATCTGGGACTTGTTTTTGGTATGATCGATCCACCAATAACTATTCATGACGTCCTTGCCGGCAGTGAACCGCTAGAAAAAGCCATCTATGAAGGACCCAACGGTTTGAAATTTATTCCGGGCGGGGAAAGTATCGAAGGATTCCAGGCAGCTGATCCTTCTCATATGATAGATGTACTGGACAACTTAAAAGAGACGGCAGATTATATATTAATAGATGCCCCGGTAGGCTTAAACGAAGATATTATCTTGTTATTACCTGCAGTTGATCACATTATAATCATTTCCACTCCTGAGCTGATATCTATGGCAGATGCTCTGCGAATGCTACTCATTGCAAAGTCAGCAGATAGTATCATCGACGGTGCTATTTTGAACCGCACTAGTGTATATGATGAAAATAGCGCAATAGAATTGCTCGAAAAAACCATGGAATTAAAGATACTTGCTGTAATTCCCGATGATATAAATGTGCATAGAGCTGGTCTGAATAAGATTCCCCTGGTAATTTCAAATCCTGATTCACCGGCATCTATTGCAATCAGGAAACTGGCAGCACAACTTATAGGAGTTGAATTTATCCCTGATACCAAGAAAAGTGGGATAATCCAAAAGATACTTGGAGCATTAGGGTTTAATGTCAATTCAAATGAAAGACCGAACTGAAAAATCAAATACAAGTGAGAAAAAAGCAGTTGGTGAATCAGCTGCAAATCTTGTAGGGGACAAAATGGTAGTGGGTCTTGGTACAGGGTCGACCATTGCTTTTGCAATTGAATCACTTGGACACAGAGTAAAAAAGGGATTGGACATAAGAGGTGTTCCTACGTCATATCAGTCACAAATGCTGGCAATTGAGCATGACATTCCCCTCACCTCACTTGCACAGGACCCGGTTGTAGATATAGCCATCGACGGTGCGGACCAGGTTGATGCGAACTTGTGTGTAATTAAAGGTGGGGGTGCCGCCCATACCAATGAAAAGATCATCGCAGCTTCAGCCAGGCGGTTCGTGGTACTTGTGGACCCAAACAAAGTGGTTGAAGTGCTGGACCACTATGTACCTCTGGAAGTCATGCCGCAGGCCCTGGAACTGGTCAAGCGCCAGGTCAGGGAACTGAAAGGTAAGCCTGTGTTGCGTATGGCGGCACATAAAGACGGACCTGTGATCACAGATAACGGTAATTTCGTGGTGGATGCTGATTTTGGTATGATCAATGACCCTGAACAGCTTTCCAGGGAATTATCCAATTGTACCGGAGTGGTCGAACACGGTATTTTCCTTAATGCGGACGAGGTCTATGTTGGAAAGCCGGATAGTGAAATTAAAATACTGAAGCGCAAAGGTTGATGTATTATTATAAGTGTAAAGGTTGATGCATTACTATGGCAGCGTCTTCATTTAAGAAACTCAAAAGTGTCCATGAACTACAGGAATCTGTGCATGACCAGCAGACCCTGCTATCAAAACTTAATAAAGAACTCTCGGCATATACTGTTTTTGACCTGATGAAAATACAGGCCCAACTGGAGAAGGAATGTAAGTATCTCCCATTGAAATATAAAAAAGTGTTCAGGGAAAAGATGGCTGAACAACTTATTTCAAATTTTAAAGCAATTATTGCTAAAACACATTCCTATAATCAGATACTTGATAAGGAACAGTTTATTGAATTCATTAAAAGTTTCCAGGAAAAACTTGATAATATTGATACGAAAGACACTTCCCAAGCACATGATATGACTGTGCTGTACCATTTATGTGCTCTTTATAATATATTCATAACCAAAACACCGCCCCATCCTGAAGGTACGCCTTTTCCGGGCGGGTTTTTTGTGGAAAAGATAGGGGACCATTATTACTGTCCTGTGAAGGATAAGCAGAAAGATAATGATGAAGCCCTTTGCAGGTTCTGTGTAGCCAGGCAGACTCAAATAGAGTAATATCCACTCACTGCTAATCAAAAGGGTATTATAGTAATTTTACTAAAGTTATAAACAATATACATTGAGGTTATATTATGAGTGGAGAAAAGAATCCTTACGATAATGCCTGCGGGCAGATTAAGATATGCGCAGCACAGATGGACATGGATCCCGGGCTATATGAGATACTCATCAGTCATAAAATGATACATACTGTCTCCCTGCCAATTAAAATGGATAATGGGGGGATAAAAGTCTTTACCGGGTACCGCGTCCAGCATAACGATGCCAGGGGACCCTATAAGGGCGGTATCAGGTATCATCATGAAGTGTCCATGGATGAAGTAAAATCCCTTGCAATGGGGATGACATGGAAATGTGCACTCATCGACATACCTTACGGCGGCGCAAAGGGCGGCATCGTCTGCAATACAAAGGAAATGTCCATTGGTGAGAAGGAACACATAACCAGGCGTTACACTACCATGATATCCCAGTTCATCGGTCCCTATAGGGATGTGCCTGCGCCTGATATGTATACAGATGCCCAGACCATGGCATGGATGATGGATACCTATAGTGTCATAAAGGGATACTCTGTTCCTGAAGTGGTGACCGGCAAACCTATCGGGTTGGGAGGAAGCGAAGGACGTGCCGAGGCTACCGGACGGGGTGCGGCAATAATCTTAAGGGAGACTGCCAAAACCCTGGGTATGAAACTGAAGGATTCAACTGTTGTGATACAGGGTTTCGGAAATGTGGGTGTTAACGCTGCAATGACGTTGAACAGTATGGGATGCAGGATTATCGGAGTAAGTGATTCAAGAGGCGGTATATTTGATCCTGACGGTCTTAACCCAAGTAAGGTTTTTGCCCATAAATTAGAGACCGGTTCGGTTGAGGGGTTCCAGGGAAGTGAAAAGCTGACAAATGAAGAACTCCTTGAACTGGAATGCGACTTCCTTGTACCGTCTGCACTGGGGAACCAGATCACAATGAAGAATGCAGGAAATATCAAAGCAAAGGTGATCGTTGAGGGTGCCAATAACCCCACCACAACCGAAGCAGACACGATACTGGATAATAACGGGATATTACTGGTGCCTGATATTCTTGCAAACTCAGGTGGTGTCATGGTGAGCTATCTTGAATGGGTGCAGAATATCAACCGCCAGCACTGGAGCCTGACAGAGGTTAACCAACAGCTTGAGGCAAAGCTGGTATCATCATTTAAGAATGTATGGGATGCGAAAGAGGAGAAGGGACTGAATATGCGGGATGCCAGCCTTGCAATCGGTGTAAGCAGGGTGGCCGATTCGATCAAGATGTTGGGGCTGTTCCCTTAGGATACAGACCTAACAGTTAAAGTTATATTTTATGTACTATGAAAAACACAAGGACATCCAGGTACCTTAATACTGCAACTGGTGGAGATATATCATTCACTTTTGTATTCTTTGAATGTATTAACAAGATGTTTAAAAGATGATGGAGTGTATGCGTGGAAGCCTTCTTCATCAACAAATATATAATCAAACATTATTTCTTTTTGTAATTTGTTAATGTCTTCACACCATTGTTTTAAGCGGTTCATTTTCAATGGTACATCCAGACCTTCCTGTCCTTTGGTTTCGATAATGTAAATCTCTTTTTCAGATTTTTTAACAATAAAATCTGGATAGTAATTTGAAATATCACCATCAATATTCTCATAATCGATACGGAAATTCACGGCAAAATAATTTTTAACATATGAAATTACATCATCACAACCCTCAAGAAATGATGCAAAATGCAGCTCAAGTTGACTGTCACCTATGATTTTATTGAATATGCTCTTTTGTGGCACAAGATAACTTTGCTCCTTGGCAACGAAAGGTCTTGTTTGGCGTAATATTATATAATCCTTTATTTTTACATCACCTTTATCCTGTACCGTCAATTCGTTAATCTTTTTCTTGAAAGTTTCTATCACTGCCTTTGTTGCTTCCAGTTCAGAGAGATTCCTTATTGTGTTTAGATCATCAATCTCAATTTCCTGATCAAACAGGAAGTTTTGTATAAATTCCTTGACCTTGCCGTACAATACATCATATCCGCTAAACAGATTGATATCTTTCATAATGATCTGGGTGAAATATCCTATAGCATTACGGTAATCAGTAACAGTAATTGGATCAAGTGTAGTCGTATGTGTGACTTCATTAGTTGTTATATCCTTGAAAATAATTTCGCGCTTTTCTTCTTCTGAAAACAGTTTATATCCAACTTTTTTGTTCTCAAATGTGCCTGGATTCAAGTCTTCAAGACTCTTATAATTCCTGAATATACGTGGAGTTAAGACAGGTAGCCGGATGTCCAGTTTATCTAGGTCTTTTTTTGTGTTTTCATTGTCCACTTCAACAATCAGTGGCGTTTTGGCCCTGGTTCCTTCACCCATAGCCCTGCGCTCAAGCTCAACTCCCTCATTCTGTATGGATTCAACAAAATTCATAAAGGCATCTGTTCCGACCACGCTGACATATTCTTTCGTGCCAGATCCGGGATACATGCAGCGGATACCGCGGCCCAAAGTTTGTTCAGGTAGAATGTTGCTTTTGGCTGAATATGGCCTCAAACCTACAATGGTGGTTACATTCCTGACATCCCACCCTTCTTTTAACATCATCACAGATACAATGGCTTTGTATGGGCTATCTAAACCATCTATTTCATTGGCTTGCTTTCTGAGTATATCCATTTCTTCTTTTGCTTTCTTACTGCTTGCCTCGGAAATCTCACCATTGTTCTTGGTGTGGATCACCAGCACCGAATCTTTTAATTCAGGGAAATTGTTTTTAAGGTATTCTGCCACTTCATCGCAGTTTTTCGTGTCATCTGTCATGGCAAACAGAATGGCTTTTTTCCCTAATTTTTCATGCTCAACATAAGCTTTGCGCCATTCTTCAACTCCCAGATTCAGATAATCCGCATACTTTTCTGAAAAAATGGCGCTCTGTTGCTCTATCAGTTTTGACTGGCTAGCAGAATCAGGCAATACCGGATGTTTGACCACATTCTGGGTTATGGCTTCCACCAATGGATAGTCGGATATGGTCTGCACAAAGATGGCACCGTTGTTATGCTTTGGGGTTGCCGTTACATCTACCTGCAGGGAAAGAAAATGGTCTTTTTGCCTGAGTCTGTTATGAATATCTTCAATGGATCTGAACCATGCCAGGCGTTTGTCATGAATATGGTGGGCTTCATCATTGAGCACCACCAATTCATCAATTTCCCTGACAATATCCCCTAAATCCACCTTGGAATCGATTGTTTCGCCAGTGGGCCGCCTGCCAAGGAAATAATCTGCAAGGTCATCATCTTCAAAGCTGGGCTCAACATCGTTACTGGCATAAACCCGGTGAATATTGGTGAGAAATATATTCCCGGTCTTGCGGGTGATGTTGACATCGTCCTGGATGTGCAGGGTCAACTGAAAATCGTCCTGCCAGTTCTGGCCTTCATATCCGTTGTCAGGCAGCACCGGGTCATTAAAAAAGATGCGCAAACCGTCAAAGTCGGTACGCAGCCGATCCAGCACGATGATGTTCGGGGCAATCATTAGGAAGTTGCGGGCCAGTTTCGAATCCGGCTCATAGAGTTTATGGAAATAGCACCAAGCCAGTATAAGACTCAACACTTTGGTCTTGCCGCTACCAGTAGCCATTTTTATCACAAAACGTCGCCAATCCTCGTCAAACATGCCGGCAGATACAGCTTCTGAAGAATCATAGCGCAGCAGATCGTATTTGTCCTTTACATGAACCACATCATAGAGATAAATAACTGTCTCTACAGCTTCACGCTGGGCGAAATAATACTGGAACAAAAAGGTCGTTCCATCGGCTTTTGGCAACAGGTGTTCTGTTTTGAACCACCAGTTGAGCAGTGATTTGCTTGTGTTGCTTGCACCATCATAACCATTGTCCCGCCATGCTTTGACTTTTTTTCGCAGCACATGTACCAGGGGCGGCAGCAGTTTATCATAGCTTGATTCACTGAGCGCCTCGTCGGCAGGGAACCAGCGGATATCCGGGTTTAATATGTTGTGTGGAGACGGGGGAAAATCAGGGTGTATGGCCATTTTTCAACTCCTTTATCATTTCCTGTACAACAGTGCGCAAAGGCTGCAGATCATTGGTACAAATGTAGAAAATCTCCTCGGCGTCGATATTGAAGTACTGGTGAGAAAGGACGTCACGCACCCCTTTGACGCCAGACCAGTGAATATCTGGATAATGTTTTGTTAGATATTTTCCTTCGGTGTCTGTGTCGATTGTTTTGAAGTTTTCCCCGATGGCTATGAGCATCATAGCGATTCCATCCAGCATGTCCTGACCTTTATCACTATCCAGAAAATCATCTGGCGAATTAATGCTGGTAAACCGACGCTGGATTTTCTCTAACGCCTCGTCAATCTGTTCTAACTTTTCCAGAAGCAACGTTGCATCATACATAGTATGCCTCCCTGTCGATGCGCCTTTTCAGGTAGTGATTCATACGCCGCCAGTAACGCACCAGATCGACCTTTGACCTGAAGATCGTCTCCAGTTCTTCTTTGAGGCTTACTCTTGCAAACATATCGGGCGGCATCTCAACAACAACGTCCACATCGCTGCTATCAACCGCTTCATCTCTTGCTACCGAACCAAATATTCCCAGCCGGGTGATTCCATATTGTTCCTCAAACTCCTGTTTATGCTCACGCAAAAGTTTCAGTGCTTGCTCCCTTTTCATACCTGTCCACCATTAAGTCCTATCAATTAAAAAGTCCACCCCTCTTGTTCCATAAAACCTTCCAAATTGGTGCATTGAACAGAAAAGTAATTGCAGACATTTGGGATTTTTGCAGAATGATCTCTGAATATTTCGGTGGTTACTACTTGACAATTAAGTACTTTGGCGCGGGCTATTACAAACGGATCAGCGACTGGCTTGCCCTGAAGCCTTTCTTTATTTCGGATCATTGCCTGAAAATGCTGTACTTTGAAAATCTCACTTACAAACCGGAATTCTTCAATTGTGGGTTTTGAAAATAATTTATCTTTTTCTTCTTTTGCCCAACTTGTCAATGCATCTTCCCGAGAGTTGATCTCATTGTAAACCTCCCTGACTGAAATAAGCTCTCCTTCTAAAACGAGATCATGAAACTGCTCCCACAATGTAGGAAATCTTGCCGGATAATAATGATTGAAAAGATCGATAAGAGGACCAGTGTCAAAAACGTATTTCATAGCACTAGCTCCTGCGTAACAGATTATCCTCAAATTTGAGCACTTTATCTTCCTTTATTCCGAGATAGTCTGACAATTGCGATTTCGAAATAACGCCTTGATAATATTTACTGAACGCTGTTTCAATATAGCGGTCGCCCAGATATGTTTTTTGAGTTCTATAATAATCGCCACCTGAACCGGGTTTTTTATGCTTTGATGCTTCAGTTTCCCATTCCCGTACTTTTGATTCGTAAAATGCCTGACCTACATATCCCAGATCAAGACATTTGCGCAGAATAACCTCACGACTAACGCTATACTTTTTTGCCAGACCAGACAGCAGATTGTCGTCTATACTCTTATTGCGTAAGTGTTTTTGAACATCTTCAGAGGGAACCAGAAATTCTCCTGCAAATTTATTACAAAAAACTTCAATATGCTTATTGTTCCCACTTATCCTCCAGACAAAATCATCATGTCTTAGATCAACTCCTCCGGTCCTGAACAGAAGATGTGCAAGCTCATGAAAAAGTGTAAATATCTGACGGCTTTTTGCCTGGCTGTTATTGATATATATTATTGGAAAAACATTGTCATATAGACAAAAGCCTGAAAATTCCTCATCTTTGAATGCACCTTTAAAGATAAAAATCCCATGTTCTTCAAGCAAATTGCGCCAATATTTTAATGCATCTTCGTTTGATTCTACTGCATATTGTTCTTTAAGACTAACACCTAAATATTTCCTCACTTCTTTTGCCGCATTAGACACTGGATCAGAACTTTTTATTTCAAGATCAATAAATATTTTCTGCTTTGCCGGGTTCACATTGTCATACAATTCTTTTAGATTCTCCCGCAACGCCATTGCCTTACGGATCAGATAGAGCAATGTGGGCTCCATCAGGTCAATTTCCTGCCGGGGTAATGTACGAAAAGACTGCCTTGGAGTTTCTTCTTCAGGTGGTTCAGGAAAGAAAAATAATGCCAAAGGCCGTTTGAATATTTTATAGGCAAGTTTTTCCAGTTGAGGATATGATGGACTTGCGTTGCCATTTTCCCAGTCTTGAACCACTTCGGCCGTCACACGTTTACGCTTGATCTTATCAACAACATCTTCTATGCTGTATCCAGCCGTTTCCCTTGCCCACCGCATAATATCAGGATTTACAGGAATGGGTTCACTCATACACTCGCCTCAATAATTTTCATAGTATCATTGCCGAAAATATCCACTACCTTGACAGCGATCTTATACCGCCCGGGCTTACATTCGTGAAGTGGCGTTTTCAGTTCAAGGTTCCGGTCCTTTTTTGTGCGGAAACTTTGCCATTCGTTCTCAAAGATAAAGTCACCTGTCCAGTATTCTTCAGTCTCGTCGGTCTCTTCGTTCTTGACGGCTATGATCTCCCGCTTACTTTCAAAGTCAAAGTCCACGCTCCAGTAATCAATCCAGTCGGTCCAGTGCTGTGTCAGTACTTCGCGGGTGATGATTCCTTTTTTGTTCTTGCTGACTTTTACGATCTGCCCCTGTTCTACCACTATCTTGTTCTTGCCTGCTTTGAGGCTTTCGGCTGCATGGTCTATGGAGTCCTGTGAGTAGAACACGGAAAAGTCGGTCAGTTCAACTGCAATGGATTTTTTCTTGACATGGGGTTTGACTTCGATGTAGGAGACATCATGGAATACTACCTGGTTCTTTTCCACTGCCCGCTTATCAAATACCTCACGTGGGATGTATTTCATGGCAAGGTCAATGCCTTTGGTTTTTGCTTCGTCGAGAATGTTGGGGAACAGCCCCATCTCAAACTCAAAGCCTAGAATGTCCACGCGAGAGATGCGTTTTTCCCGGCACTCAAGGATGACCTCTTCCACATACAAGCGTGTCACCGGCAGGTTCACCGGCCCGACTGCTACCATGCGGCCTGCTTTTTTTGCATGGAATGTTTTGAAGTTTTCCACTGCTTCGGCGCGGTATGCGTGAAGAATAAGTTCAACAAAATGCTTTTCTTTTGCTTCAAGCTGTTTTTGCTTTTCCTCTTCCCGCAGGTTGGGGTTGACGCCGATGTAGTGCTGGCGTTCGTACTTGCCGAGGTTGAGTATCTCAAAGGCGCGCCAGTCCCTGGCGTCTTCTTTGAGTTGCCTCTGTACGCCGATTATACGCTTGCGGGTGGTGTGAATGGCGAACTTGCCAAGGTCTGAGACTATCCATTTGCGGCCGAGTTTTTCTGCGACTGCTGCTGTGGTGCCGGAGCCACCGAACAAGTCGGCGATAAGGTCGCCTTCGTTGGATGAGGCTTTGATGATACGTTCGAGGAGGGCTTCGGGTTTTTGAGTGGGGTAACCAATTCGCTCTTCCGCTTGAGAATTTATCAATGAGATGTCATTCCAGAAATTTCCAACTGGCTTCCCTTTATCATCTTTCGGTCGTAGTTTTCTGAAAGGCTTACCATTGCTTGTCCAGCCTAAATCACCGTTACGATCGATTTCTTCGAGCTTCTTGCGCACTACACGCCATCCACAGTTAGGAGGAGTGTAACCTTTGTACTCGAAAACCATCGTTGGACGAGGCCCCATCGACATCGACCTCACAATAGGCCCATCATAGTAGCGGCCCTTTTCATCGCTATACTTATACTTTTCTTCAAGATCAGCTTTTGATAGAGGAATACGAATATCCTCAAGATTTATCGCGGTTTTATCAGACTTAGCAAAATAATAAATGCTATCTGTATATACATCGTATTTTTGAGATACATGTTGTGAACCCTTGGGATTTGTCGATCTGACCCAAGTGATTTCACTTCGAAAATTTTTCTTACCGAATACTTCCGCCAAAACCAAGCGTAAAAATGAATTCACCCGCCAGTCACAATGCACATAGATACTCCCATCCTCAGCCAGCAGATCCCGCATCAGTACCAGCCGCTCATAGATCATAGCAATAAAAGAATCTGCCCCCCTGCCCCACGTATCCCTGTATGCAATTTCTTCAAGCACATTTGGCTTTTTAGTAAAAGTATCGCCGCCAATCTCAATATCCATGGAAAAATCAGCGCCCACATCAAAGGGCGGGTCGATATAGATCAGCTTGATGCCGCCCTGCTTTTCAATCTCCTCCCGCAGGGGGCCGTTCTTCAGGCTGGATAGGATCAGCTTGTTATCGCCCCATATCAGCTTGTTGGTCCAGCCCTTAAGCTGCCGGCCCCGCTCGTCAACATCGAACAAGGTCATCTGTTTGTACCGCTCTCTAGTTTCTTCTGAGCGCGGCTCATCCACCTGCTCGATTATCTGGAATGGCAGCACCACGTTGGTTACTTCCGCAGTCTTGCTGTTCCAGAGAAGTTCTACTTCCCGGTTATCATCGAATAAGAGGAAACGGTATTTGTCAGGCAGGGGTTTCCCTGCTTCGATTAGTTTAATGGCATCTCTTTTTTCGTTATCGGTTAGGTTCATTCAATGCTCCGGTTTTCTGGTATCGATTTGGCTATTTCAAGAAGGGTGAGTTTGTAAATTATAGGATGAAATATTTTTACATTTTCATTATTTCTTATATACTTTAAATCTTAGTATATTGATAACTTCAATATCTAGCTTTCTGCACGTCTTCCTGATTATCGTTTTGCCAGGCATGGAATATCTGCCACTCCCCATCCGCATCACCCCACATGAATTAGCGAAGAGCCAATATTTCTCCACATCGATTTTATAATTCTTCAGGCAGCTTCTTGAAATTTTTTACAGCTTTTTTTGTTAAAACAACATTATACATTCTAGTTGCTCGCTTTTAGTGCCTTCCAATCGGTGTATTCACCAGCATTGAACTCTTTTTCACCTTCAATTATCGTATTTATTTCGTCTTCTTCCGGTTCAGCTTCGGGAACAAGAAGATTTTTGAGCTCATGAATTTCAGCTCTTAGAAGTTTGAGTTATTTATAAATGGTTTCGTGAGTCGCTGCCATAATTTAAACGCCAACAATTTAGATGTTTTTACATTATTTAAATTTGACTCAATTATGAGGTTTTATAAGCTAAACTCCGAGCATCCTTGAGATACCTCGGATTTTAGCGTTAGCGAAATTCGGAATGGTTGACTTCAATTTAAAAAAGGGAAATCAATCCCCGCATACAGGACTCTTGCGCAGCCAGTCGATATCTGACTGGTACAGCGTCCGAAGGTCACGCAAACCCAGTCTCAGCATTGCAAGCCTGCTGACACCAAGGCCCCATGCAAGAACAGGATACTTTATACCAAGGGGTTCGGTGACCTCCTTACGAAACACACCGGCACCGCCCAGTTCGATCCAGCCCATACCCTCGATATACACTTCCGGTTCCACGCTGGGCTCGGTATAAGGGAAATAGGCGGGCCTGAACCTGACATCGGCAAACCCTACCCTGTGATAGAACTCCCTCAGCAACCCAAGCAGGTTTGAAAAGCTCATACCCTCATCCATTACCACACCCTCAAGCTGCTCGAACTCAGGGGTATGGGTGGGGTCAATGGTCTCCCTGCGGTATGCCCTGTCGATGCAGAAAGCCTTTACAGGCGGGTCCGGATTGTCTGCAAGATATTTTATTGTATTGGCTGTGGTGTGTGTGCGCAGTACGTTCTTTTTGGCCTGCTCCTTGCTCCACTTCCCCCCCCATCCCTTGCTGTCGATATCTCCCCCATGTTCGTGCATGTCAGCCACGGAATCAATATATTCGGGGGGCACATCACCGGTGCTGTCCAGGTAGAAGGTGTCCTGCATATCCCGGGCAGGGTGGTCCTGGGGCTGGAACAGGGCATCGAAATTCCAGAAACTGCTCTGGATTATCTCGCCCTTGATCTCTGTGAATCCCATCTCAAGGAATATCTGGCGCATCTCATCTATGAGCCTCTGATACGGATGTGTCTTGGCACCATAGACAGGCTGCACAGGTGCGTCTATATTATAAGCACGAAGGTGTTTATCCTTCCAGCTGCCTGTCCTTATAAGGTCTGATGTGAGCTGGGCCACTTCTTCTTCCAGTGTGATACCCAATCGGAACGTCTCCTTCCCGGACTCTGTTATCGTAATGGTGCGGGTCTTATCTTCGCTGATCTCAATGAGATTGCGTTTGACAAGGTCTTTTTTTACACCCTTCGAAATTTCAGTAAAGGTACCTGCCTTTAGATTGGCCAGGGCCTCTTCATCATCTCCAGGGGGTGGAATGTCGCCAGGGACAAGGTTACCGTCTTCGATTCTTGCCCAGCCTTTTTTGCGCATCCAGCCCAGTGCTATTCCGACAAGTTTCGGGCCAAACTCATCCTTCACGGCATCAATTGGTGTGGGTGATGTGACCTTTTCGATGACCTGCCGTTCGGGCAGGCCCGAACTAACATACTCATCCCCTTCCGTTGTCAGGTTGTATTTCTCAGTTGTAAACTCAGATACCTGTAATAGTCCTTTTTCCTCAAGCAGGAATGCACCCTGTACGGCAGCTTCCACGCTGAGGCCTGAGGCAGTTGATAATTCTTTCGGGTTTGTAGTCTCCAGGTCTCCCATTGCCAGCAGTACCTGTTTTTCATTAGGGGTCAGATCGGATTGGGTAACATCGGCCATTGTTTTCCACCTTGGTTTTAGGGTATATACTCCCCTATAAAAGACTTAAAACTATCCGTATGTATCCGGATATCAGTACAAATGTTTTTTAACCATTAACCTGCATTATTCTCAAGCCCAATATGTTTCAGGGGGTCCGATAATGAGCAAATTAATCGTAATGGTATTTCTAATATCTATATTATTTGTCCAGTCAAGTGCAGAAAACATTCCGCCTAATATCTGGACATACACTGATGACTATTTCACAGCATATGGCAGTCCTGAGATGATTGTAAGTATTGCAGGCAGCCCGGAATATGACCGGGATGAGACCTCGAATCTACTGGTCCGGGTCATGAACCAGGGCAAGATAACAGGTTTCAAATCAGAGGACAAGCCAGTTGGTTCCAATGAGATCGCACTCTCGAAGATAGAACAGCAGCTGGAATATGGCATTACTACGTCTGTGGGAGTAGTGGCTTGTTTATCGGCAGGGGACGCTCCGGTGGACATTAAAACACCGCCCCAGAGCGCAGGTACCCTGGTATCAGGACAGGTCTCGCATCCGCTGCCCTTTGAGATCAAGATCTGGGATAGTGCCCATGCAGGGAAATACACACTGGAAGTAAACCTAACCTACCAGTTCCAGAAAGATGTCCAGGTGGACGGGAATGCATCAAACAACCAGATCGACTACAACATGCTGTACCAGCATGTCAACGAGACCCATGAGATTTTTATAATTGTCAAAGAACAGGCCGATTTCGAAGCTACAGAAATAACCAGTGACCTCTTACCGGGAAAGCCCGGCATCCTCAGCATAACCTTCCATAACACAGGAGAAGAAACAGCCTCAATGGCCACCGCAAGGTTGCGATTATCAAACCCGCTCAGCAGCACGGATTATACCGCTTATTTGGGAGATATGGAACCAGGTGACCAGGTCCGGGCCAGGTTCAACATAGATGTGGACCCTGAGGCCATACCTAAAGCATATTCGGTCAAAGCAGAGATCGAATACGAGGATGCAGAAGGACAGATGAGAATATCAGATATTATCTATGTCCCGGCACAGGTCAGGGACCACGAGGAAGGGAAGGGTATATTTGGAAATCCACTGCTGCTGGGTGCTGGCTTGATAGTAATAGCTGCATTGATATTCATTTACATGAAACGGCGGGAAGGTGGCAGTAGCAGTGGCAGTGAATAGTGATGTAATTATCACTGTGGAGAACCTGGTCAAGAGGTATAACGGCCACACTGCAGTAGATGGGGTTTCCTTTGAGATTAACAGGGGTGAGATATTCGGGTTGCTTGGCCCCAACGGTGCAGGCAAGTCCACTATCATCTCAATTCTGTGCTGTCTGCTGGAGCCCACCCTGGGAAGTGTGGTAATCGACGGATCTGATATACGGAAGAATTCTAACAATATAAAGAAGATCATAGGCGTGGTGCCCCAGGAAATCAGCCTGTATCACACACTGACAGCAAGGGAGAACCTGGCTTTTTATGGAAAGATATACGGGCTGTCAGGCAGGACACTGAAATCGCGTGTAGAAGCACTACTGGATATGGTCGGTCTGACCGAGCGGGCCGACGACCTGCTGGAAGGTTATTCAGGAGGTATGAAGCGCAGGATCAATATCGCTGCTGCACTGCTGCACGAACCCAGAATATTATACCTGGACGAACCCACAACAGGTGTTGACCCCCAGAGCCGCAGGAAAATATATGATACCATCCAGGATCTTAACCGCCAGGGTATGACCGTGCTTTTAACCACACACCAGATGGAGGATGCAGAGAAATTGTGCCACCGCATAGCCATAATGGACAAGGGAAAGCTAATAGCCCTGGATACACTAAAAGGACTGCTGGAACTGGTGGGTGAAAGTGATATGATCCATGTACTGGCACCTGAGATACTACCTGAACCTGTGGAATCTATAAAGCGCATGCCTGATGTCCGGAAGGTATCGCTGGATGAAGGAAACATGACCGTTCAACTGCTGCGGGGCAGGGAATCGCTGGCAGGAATTATCGATATCCTGATATCTTCAAAAACACAGGTTGAGTCCATCTACATCAAGGAACCTGACCTTGAAACGCTATTCCTTCACCTGACCGGGACAAAGCTGAGAGGGTAGGATATGAAGTTCCATATCATCGCTGCCAAGGATCTGAAGATCATACTGAGGGACCGAAATGCCCTCATAATGATGTTCCTGGTACCAATGATGATCATATCAGTTGCCGGAATGGCCCTGGGAGGTCAGTACCAGCAGAACATGCAGATCAATGTACTGATAGTGGACCTGGACAACGATGAGGTCTCCAGGGGACTTGTGGAGTTCCTGGAGGAGATCGATATACTTAACGTGGATATGGAATCAAATGAGTTCGCTGCCAGGGACAGGGTCAAGAACCAGGAATACGGCAGGCTGATAATTATCCCACTGGGTTTTACTGAATCAGTTATGACCGGACAGGATACCGGATTGCTGATCATTGCGGACCCTACTAAGGAATCGGATAACACAGTGCTGGAAAAGATAGTAGAAGGCTATGCCAGCAGGATATCAACTAATGTGGTGGTTGTAAAGACAGCAAGTGCATATGGGATCCCTGTCCATACAGAAGAGCAGATCCTGGAAATCATTGATACAGCCGGACAGTTCGTGCACCCACCTCCCGTGGATGTGACAATTGAAAATACTGCATCCAATCTCGTGGAATTCTCTCCCTTTACCCAGTATGTGCCTGGATTCGCTGTAATGTTTCTCATGTTCACCACCGTACAGATGGGATCGATCAGCTTGATAAAGGAACAGGAAGCAGGTACACTGAGACGGCTGATAACCGCTCCTATCAGCAAGGCAGAGATCATCGGGGGCAAGATCGCCAGTACTTTTATCAGGGGATTTGTGCAGCTTACTGTACTGATCTATTTCGGGCATGTGGCCTTTGACCTGGATCTGGGTAGTGATATACTGGCCCTGTTTGTACTGATAGCTGCTGTCACACTGGCATCCACGGGATTGGGGGTACTGGTTGCTGTACTGGTGAAAACAGTAGATCAGGCAGATTCGATATCCCTCTTTCTGGTAATGATAATGTCTGCCATCGGTGGTTCATGGTGGCCGCTGTCTGTTGAGCCCCAGTTCATGCAGAATATGGCACATTTTACTATAACGGCATGGGCCATGGATGGATTCTATGACCTGTTGTATTTCGACCTGGGACTGGCCGGGATATTAGAGGAAGTAAAGTGGCTGGTGTTGATGATGATCATATTTTTTGGAATTGCCATCAGTCGGTTCAAGTTCGAATAAACCGGTAGTTCAGAAAAAGATAATCGACAGAAGATAGGTAAGTAAAAGATAATCCGGCAAAAGATAGGCAGGTAAAAGATAGTTCGGAAAAAGATAGTTTAGATAAAGTACGAAAGCAGCGCATTGCCGAACAGCATCAGGATGATGAATTTCAACAATTTACCAATAAAACAACCAACTGTATATAGCCGCACAGGGAACCGGGAGAATCCTGCCACGAACGTGACCACCTCAAAAGGAAATGGGGTAAGTGCACCAAGGAATACTACTGTAATGCCTATCCATTCATGCAAATTGAACCAGCCGTGAATTCGCTCCCCAATCCCATTTTTATTGAACCGCCCGGCAATGGCCTCACTCCCTCTCCCAAGGAAATATGTGGTCAGGCTTCCGAAGGTGGCACCTGCCGATACTATAACTACTGTGGGGAATAATGGAAAACCCAGGGCAGGTAGACCTGCCACTACAGGTTCAAGGAATATCGGAGCAGGCTGCTGGCGATTAGGGATAATAAGAAAATACCCAAATAACCGCCAGGTGCTACAATATTCTCAAACAATAGATATACTCCGGATGTTTACAACTACCTAACGGGATAAAGATATAAAATCCTAGAGATTGTCGGAAAAGCCTGATTTTCGAATATTTTAGCTTTGCCATCTAAACTTGACTGGGCGCAGCATAGTGATTCAGTTTTAAAAATATTTCTGGAAGTTTCAATTTAGTCGCTTTTCAGGTACTTTTCCGACAATCTCTCCTAATCAATAAAGCAGTACCCTGATAAAATGTAATTTAACCAAAATATCTTTCCATGGCAGATAAATGTCCTAAACATTTATATTAGTCTGTGTCTTTAAATGAAGCAATATAGACCATTCAAAGGTGATTATTATAATAAGCAAAAAGAGCGACCCTATCACACAGTTAATTGATGAGCATAGAATAATGGAAAGGGTAATGGATGTGATGGAAAAATTAGCTGAGGGTATTGAAGAACAAAGATCTATATCCCCAGATATGATTCTGGGAAATATCGGCATGTTACTTGAGTGCAATGATGGATACCATTATGGAAAAGAAGAAGACATTTTGTTACCATTTTTGGAAGAGATCGGGAAAAATGAGATAAAAGAATCAATCCAATCTTACATTGCCCAATATAGAGAAAATGGCAAGTTACTTGCCACAATAGTCGATTCTGTGGATGATCACTCAAGTGGGGATATGGATGCAACAATAAGGATCATGAAAAATATCCGTGAGTTCGTCAGAAACGTGCGCCCTCTCTACTTGAATGAAGATGAAGAAATCTTCAGGCCATTGAAAAAGATCCTGACAAAGGAAGAGATGGACAAGTTGACTAAAAAGTTCCAGGATTTCGATTATGATTGGGATGGGCCTACTTTGAACAATTACCAGAAACTCGTAAGGGAAATGGAACTAAAAGCAAGTTATACTGTGTGGTAATAACCGAAAAGAATATTATTTCCTTCACCATCAAGACTCCTACTATGACCGACCTCTCCATTTCATCCGATAATACAAAGCCTGCCGAAGAATCAAAATCCCTTCCTTCCAAGTCAGATTTTAGCGAATGGTATAATGAACTGCTCCGGATAGCTGAGATCATGGACGTGCGCTACCCTGTCAAGGGGCTGTATGTGTGGAACCCTTTTGGTTTTTCCATTCGCTCCAGGGTATATTTCATTATGCGTGAACTCCTTGACAATACCGGGCACCTGGAAGCTATGTTCCCCCTGCTCATTCCTGAACATGAGTTCATGAAAGAGGCCGAGCATATCAAAGGCTTTGAGGATGAGGTCTACTGGGTCACACACGGCGGCACTGACCCGCTGGATGTGAAACTGGCACTGCGTCCCACAAGTGAGACTGCTATTTATCCAATGTATAAACTCTGGGTGCGCTCTCATGCTGATCTACCGCTGCTTATCTACCAGATAGTCAATACCTTTCGCTACGAGACAAAACATACGCGCCCCCTTATCCGCCTGCGTGAGATCACATCCTTCAAGGAGGCACATACTGTACATGCCACATGGGACGATGCAGCCGCCCAGGTCAGGGAAGCTACCCGAATATACCAGGAGTTCTACCATCGGCTCGCTGTACCCACTGTGGTGAGCAAGCGGCCTGACTGGGATAAGTTCCCTGGTGCAGACTACACCATGGCAGTGGATGTACTGATGCCTGATGGTAAGACCCTGCAGGTGGGTACGGCCCATCACCTGGGTGATAATTTTGCCAATACCTTTGATATCAGGTACGAGGATACTAATGGCGAGCAGGTACTGGCACACCAGACCTGTTATGGTGTCAGTGAGCGCAGTATCGCAGCCCTGATATCCATTCACGGTGACAATAAGGGACTGGTGTTACCTCCAGAGGTTGCACCTGTGCAAGTTGTAATAATCCCAATCGTATTCGGTGAAGATAAGACTGTCATAACTGCAGTAAACAAAGTGTCAGATACGTTAAAGCAATCCGGACTGCGGGTCGTGGTTGACGATAGTGATGCAAGGCCGGGTGCCAAGTACTATAAGTGGGAAATGAAGGGGGTTCCTGTGCGTATCGAAATAGGACCAAGGGACTTAAAGAACAATTCCGCAGTTGTTGCATTGCGAAATGGTGGTAAGAACAGCGTTCCAATAGACAGTATCCTGCCAGGGATTATTAAAGCTTTTACTGGTATTCACGATAGCCTGTTGGAAACTGCTGACAGGGAATTGAATGATCATATAAGGTTGTGCACTGACCTGGATGAGGTGAGGGATTATATCCGGACAGGCATAGCACGTATTGCATGGTGCGGCGAGCGGGACTGCGGACTTGAGATGGAAGAGATCGTTGGTGCCGGCATACTGGGTGAGCCAGAGGACCCTGCACTGGGTAAGGGTGAAGGTTCGTGCCCCATTTGCGGTAAGCCTACCGATATTGTGGTGCTGATGGCGCGGACGTACTGAAAAAACCTGGTTGTTGGTACCAGGTACTTATTATTTGGCATAATCGTTTATGTTACCATGCCTCTTGCTGAATATTTATGAAGGAACTAATCTGTGCTTGAATCTGTTCAATATTAGTTACTGAACGCACACAGGAATGTAAGAATGCTCTGCGATTTTAAATATCACATAAATTGTATATTTCTACAGCCATGGGGCCGCCGACAGCACTTACCAACACCCGAGGCCGCCGCACGCATTGCAGAGCACCAGGGCGCAGGCTGTGAGGCTGAGCGAGAGAGGCGGGCCGCATACATTGTATTATACGATGATACGCATGATTTAGGGCTGTGGTACTTCCAGGTCCTTGCAGATCTTTTTGGCAAGAGCATCCATAATCTCGCTATGGCGGGGAACAGTAGATGTCTTCATGTTCAATGGATTGTAGAAGACAGTGTGATTCCCACTCTCACGAAGAAACTTGCACCCATGCTTCTCCATATGGCGAAGCAGTTTCCGTCGCTTCATCAGACAGCAACCTTGATTTCTTCTCGAACAAATTCCTTGCCTGTTAAGCCCATCTCTGCAAGTTCTCTGTTGGAGATCAAGATCAATTCGATTGCTTCGCGAAGATTTTCACGAGTTTCTTCGAGAGTTTTTCCCTGGGTGTTAGCTCCAGGCAATTCTTCAACGTATCCGATATACCAATCATCGGCTTTCTCAAATATTGCAGTAAACGTGCTTTCCATATGGCTTTGCCTCATTTAATGATGATAATTGCGCACTTTTATATAACGTTTTATGGGTTTAATAAGTTGCGGGGCAGAGGGGCGGTGGGGCGGCGGAAGATTGAAGAAATACGGGAGCTGAAATCATTTCAATCTTAACCGCAGAGTGCGGTCAAGTAGCCGGAGGCCGTTGCCGGCCTCAAGCCCTCTAAGAACGGTACGTGAAAGTTTCCCCTCATACCGCTCACGCATTCCATAACCCTTATCGGGCAGCAGTTATCAATTCGATAATTGCTTTTGTAATTCCGGTCTGCAGCCTATTAACGCTTTGAGCGTCTGTGAGTCTCTCGCTTTTCAGCGTAGTTGAGTATCTCACATTAATAGGTTTGCCTCCATTCATACAATGGAACACAACTGGTAAGTCAGCACCCTTTCGGGCAAAGGCAAATTTTGAACCTCTATACAACTCATTGCAAATTGTCATTTGCTTTTTACCATTTCGCCGAGTAGCCAGAGGCCGTTACCGGCCCCCAGCCCTCTAAGAACCGGACTTGCGACTTTAACCACATCCGGCTCAAGCATTTCATAACCTTTTCT
>JAAXOC010000073.1 GCA_014237145.1 ANME-2 cluster archaeon | reverse complement strand
TCTATGACGTATCCTTGATAAAGAAAACGTATGAAGTAAAGCCTGTTCAGTACTCGAAGTTCCTTTTCTTTTCCTTTGATTGTTTTTTCTAAATCACCATAACTTATTTTTTTGGCGACATAATATGCCCTATTCCGGCCCATAAGATACTGTATGCACACATATATTAAATAAGTTTGGTTATTAAATGGAAAAGAATCACTGGATTTTGGGTAGTGTTGGAATGACTATGTAACAAAAAATATATTGTATCACAACGAATATGGCGAAGGTATTGTTAAAGGTTGACTCGACACTAGGAAGGATCATTGGTTTTTTCCCTTAAGAGAATGAGGTTAAGAATTATCAGCATATTGCATCTTTATTGGCTGACTGGAGGTTACAGGGCAAAAATGATTTAGAAGAACCGGAGCAACTACTCTGGCAAGAATTGTGCATGAGCTAATCAAATACAAATCCGATGCTGCATGATAATATATCTTATTCCCATTTCAATCCTGAACAGGCCGGTGAGTTAGACTGGTAAGGGATATCAGCAGGCTGACAAGGCTTAGTCCTGCCGCGACAATAAACATTGCAGTAAACCCGAACATGCCTGAGAGAATGCCCCCCAACAAAGGCCCTGTTATCATAGACATGGCGATCACCGAATTAATATATCCAGCCGAAGTAGCCTTATCCTTATTGCGCATGAGAAGCAGCTCAGTGGAACCCACAAACAGGAACGACCAGGATAAGGCCACCAGGAACATACTGGGTATGATGTGGTAATAGATAGTGGCAGGAACCAGGCTGATAAATGCCAGTATGGACAACAGGTATCCAGCTTTTACTACAAGTTCCATGTTCCAGCCGTCCAACCGCCGCATTGTTAAGAACTGGACTAACGGATTTACAGCAAATAGCAGTCCTATCCAGAACATATCTGCTCCCAGGCTGACCATGTACAGCGGGAATATGGTCCAGCATCCAACTGCACCTGTATGCCTGATGAAGAACGCAAGATAAATACTCCAGTTATTTTTAATTGTGGAAAATGAAAAATAATTCACTTTTATCTTATCTAACTGTACCTCAGGCATACGGATTGCGATGATGAGGGACAATATCACCATAAATGAACTGACAAGGAATATCAGGTCAAAGTCCCCTATCAACCCTGCTCCGAAGAACCCGAACGCCCAGCCCAGGGCACCAAATGAGCTGAATTTCCCAATGCTGCGTTTTAGCCCGTAGACATGCATGATAAAGGCAGCCGGATACATACCCACACATATGCCCAGAAATCCACGCACCAGTGCAAGGCCCAATGGATCGTATGCGAATATCTGCAGGAAATAAGCTATGGCCGAGCATGCAAGTCCAAAAAGCAGTAGTTTTTTAATGTTCCATACATCTGCTGCTTTGCTAAAGATGTAGGATGAAAAGAACAGGCATGCACCGTACACACTCATTATAATGCCCACCTGGGTGTAAGTTGCACCCATCTCCTCAGCCAGGAGGGGGATGAACATTATGGACATCATCATGGATGCACTGGTAAAAAACTGGATTGAGTTGAGCCTCATATCAGGGTGTAAATAGGAGGGGATATATTTCAAGATATGCAGCCAAGTGCATCAGTTGTCCTGTATTGCGATCAGTTGTCCTGCCTTGCAGATATAATTGTGTGATTTTGCAAACCAAAAACCTATATACTATATTCTCGTATGTGGATTCCTCTGATTCCACTGTGCGCCGATAGTGTAGTGGTTATCACCGTGGCTTGCCAAGCCATGAACTCGGGTTCGAATCCCGATCGGCGCATACGTGTTTTTTTTATTGAAATCATCTATGGTAAACCTTATAGAATATTGAAACAGTAACACGGATTATATGTCTCGAATACTCATCAAGGATGGTTATGTAATTACTATGGACGGCCCGCCGATTGAAGGGGGGTATGTCCTACTGGAGGATGACAGGATAGCCTATGTGGGCCGTGAAGCGCAAAAAGCGGACCATATTATAAGTGCAAAGGGCTGTGCTGTTATGCCGGGGTTGGTAAATGCCCACACCCATGCTGCAATGACACTATTCAGGGGCTATGCAGATGATATGCCTCTGCAACAGTGGCTGGAAAAACATATCTGGCCGGTAGAGTCACATCTTACAGATGATGATGTGTATACCGGAACAATGCTGGCATGCCTGGAAATGATACGCTCAGGTACCACAGCATTTGCTGATATGTATTTCCACATGGACCATGCGGCCAGGGCAGTAGAAGAATCAGGCATACGTGCATCCTTATCCTATGGTATGATAGAACTGTTTGATGAAGCTAAGGCCAGGACCGAATTACAGGAAGGTAGCAGGTTTGTGAGACAATGGAACAATGCCGCCGATGGTAGAATTACTACTATGTACGGCCCCCACGCACCCAATACATGCAGTCGTGAGTTCCTGTCAAAGGTCAAAGAGCAGGCAGTTGAAGATTATGCCCGAATCCATATCCATGTGCTGGAGACCGAGGCCGAACTGAACCAGATGAAAGACCAATATGGAATGTGCAGCGTGAACATGCTGGATGAGATCGGGTTCCTGGGACCTGATGTGCTTGCTGCCCATTGTATATGGCTATCTGCAGGAGATATGGATATCATGGCAGAAAAGAATGTCAATGCGGTGCATTGCCCTATCAGCAATATGAAGCTGGCATCAGGGATCGCGCCGGTACCTGAACTGTTAAGCAGGGGCGTAAATGTTGCACTGGGTACGGACGGGTGTGCCTCCAATAACAGCCTGGACATGTTCGGCGAGATGAAGACTGCAGCCCTGCTGCATAAGGTAAATGCAATGGACCCGTCTGCTTTGCCGGCAGGAGAGGTATTGAAGATGGGTACGTCCAATGGTGCAAAGGCACTGGGCATTCCTGCCGGGATATTAAGGCAGGGTATGGCAGCAGATATTATATTGGTAGATATGCACACACCAGGCTTAACCCCGGTCCATGAACCAATATCGCATCTAATATATGCTGCAAGGGGTTCGGATGTGAAGACCACCATCGTAAACGGACAGGTGTTGATGGAAGATGGTATAGTCCTGTCAATAGACCAGGAAAAGGTAATAGAGCAAGCTTCCATTGCGGCAAGGAGACTTGCTGATAAAGCCAAGGCTAATTGATATTTCTATTTATGGAGTTAATTGAATGACAGAAGATATGATCGAATCAGGTAACATGAAGATTGAATGGGCAAGGAACCATATGCCGGTTTTGGCTCATGTCAGGGAAGAATTCAGAACAGGACAGCCTCTTGCCGGCCACACTGTGGGAATGGCGCTGCACGTTGAGGCAAAGACCGCGGTGCTGGTGGAAACCCTGGCAGCCGGGGGTGCACAAGTGGCAATTTGCGGCTGTAATCCTTTAAGCACACAGGATGATGTGGCACAGGCCCTGGATACCAGGAATAATATCAAGTGCTATGCTATCCATGCCTGTTCCAATGACGAATATTATACTGCTATTGATGCGGTACTTGATCACAAGCCCGACATTACCATAGATGACGGCGGGGACTTGATCTTTAAGCTTCACACACAAAGACAGGATATGATGCCGGATATCCTTGGTGCATGTGAAGAGACCACTACTGGTGTGCACAGGCTCAAGTCCATGGAACGGGATGGGGCACTGAAGATACCGGTGATAGCCGTAAACGATGCCTTGACCAAGTTCCTGTTCGATAACCGCTATGGTACCGGCCAGTCAAGCTGGGATGGTATAATACGTACCACCAACCTGCTGGTCGCTGGTAAGAACGTGGTCATAGCAGGATATGGATGGTGTGGCCGGGGGACGGCAATGCGGGCAGTGGGTCTGGGAGCTAATGTCATTGTGACCGAGATCGATCCGATACGCGCACTGGAGGCCAGGATGGATGGTTACAGGGTAATGCCAATGATCGAAGCAGCAGCAATCGGTGAGATATTTGTCACCACTACAGGTAATGTGGATATACTTACCAGGGAACACTTCGAGGTGATGAAAGACGGGGCAATACTTGCCAATGCAGGTCATTTCAATGTGGAGATCAACCTCGATGAGTTAAAGGCCATGGCAACATCAACTAAAAAAGTACGTAACAACATCATGGAATACAACATAGACGGGCGTCGCATCAATGTACTGGCAGACGGCAGGCTGGTTAATCTTGCAGCCGGGGACGGGCACCCTGCCGAGGTCATGGATATGAGCTTTGCCAACCAGGCCCTGTGCGTGGAACATATAGCTTCTCACAAGCTTACACCCGGGGTTCATCCTGTGCCACAACATATTGACATGAAGGTGGCTGGTTTGAAACTTGAGGCTCTGGGGATAAGTATCGACAAGATAAAACCACACCAGTTCGAATATATGGAAGGGTGGGAAACCGGCACATAACCGACCCATTAACCTGGCAGATGTCATGTGGTATTTTCCAATTCCACATGACATCTGCTATTAGATCCGTTTTACTTTTTAAGCAAATTGATTAAATTTATGCTATCCTATACCCTTAACTAATTCACTACATATAAATTTAGAAACATTTATATGGGGTTTTGGTAATCCATTATAAACTAGTCAAAATGCTAGATTTAGGATATGACTGTTAGTGTAATTAAGTTATTTGTTATGAATAATTTAATTTCATCAGTAATCATTATAAAAAGTATAGGAGGATGAATAATAGGATGACTGATCCAATAATTATCGATATGGGAATTGTTGCGTTGACAGGAGCTCTTGCTACCATTGGTGGTGCGGCCGAGGATCTGGAATCAGATGTCGGTTCACAGAGTAATCCGAACTCCCAGGTGCAGTTAGCTGCTCAAATGGACTTTCCTCATCGAATATTTAATAAAGCTATCTCAGGCGAGCCCCCTGCATATGGTCTGTGGTGTGCATCATCTGCTGTAGTAGCCGCTGTATTGCTTGAAAGCATGTCAGTTTTTTTTGCTCTTGCAATCGGCTCCTTAGTTGGTGCAATACTACTTGGTATGTTCTCGGTAACAGCTCATTTGGGACGTACAGCCAGTCAGAGCCGGTTTAAACAACCGGTCTATATGGACATGGTAATAGGACATACTCCTGCCATCATGGCACATGGATATGTCGCAGTATTCTGCATAATATCTTTTTCATATATTATGAACACTATTATGGGACACCCCTTCCCATTGCCGCTTTTGGCATTATTCTGGGGTGTGACTGCCGGTGCTATAGGCTCATCAACAGGTGATGTTCACTACGGTGCTGAGCGGGAATTCCAGAACCAGCCATTTGGCTGTGGTTTAAATGCTTCTTTTTCAGGGAACATTGTTCGAAAAGGAGAAGTAGGTCTGCGTAATGGTATGGATAATGTATGGGCATGTGCAAAATTCGGAGGACCTGTTACAGGACTCGCACTTGGTCTTACAGTATTTCTCGATAACTGGAGATCGACAATATTCACAGGCGCTAATGCCGAGTGGTTTGCGATCGTTGCAGGATTAATAATCGTTGTGGTATTAATACTCTTAAACAGGATTGTTGAAGTAGACGGAAGAAATGCATACGGTCCATACAAGGACGAAGAAGAAGGAGGCGCAACAGCATGACCGATCTAATAGGCCTTTTTGATCCGATATCAATCGTACTTATTACGATCGGAGGCATATTAATAGGAATGGGTGTTCATTTCATACCTGTGGGCGGCGCTCCGGCAGCTATGGCCCAGGCAACAGGTGTCGGAACAGGTACAGTGCAGTTAGCTGCAGGTGCCGGTCTAACCGGTCTTATCAGTGCCGGATTCATGTACAGTTTCTTAGGTAATGATGGACTTACAAACATTGAACTTATTCAGGTAATGGTTTCCGGTGCCGTTGGTGCTATGATCATGATCGCAGTTACTATGTTTATAGGTCAGTTAGTATATGTCTACTGTGTAGGCGTTCCACCTGTATCTGCAAAGGTTGATAAGGACCCTATAACCGGGGATATCCAGGATATCTACGTATCAAAAGGTACGGAAGGTCATGGAATTCCTACAGTGAGCTTTGTGAGCGGAGTCATAGGCGGACTACTTGGTGGAATGGGCGGATCGCTCATCTATGCCATATTGATGAATGCAGGATATCCTGAACAAATTCAAACTAGTTTAGGTCCTAACCCTGAGATCGTTGCTCTTGCTGGTATATTTTCTGCAGGTGTATTCTATGTGAATGCAGTGGTAGCCTCATATAACATCGGTGGTACTATCGAAGGGTTCCACGACCCTAAATTTAAAAGAGTACCTAAAGCTATAATATGTTGTTTGATCGCTTCACTATTGTGTGCTGCGATAGCTGTTCCAATCATGGGAGGTCTTATATAATGTCAGCAGTAGAAGGAGGACCGGCAGGCGGAGGTATCTCTGCAACTAATGTAGCTATTTTAGGAATAGTAGGCGGACTGGCCGGAATATATCTTGCCAGTATATTGAACGATATAACTACTACTACATATTTCTCGTTCTTTGGCGGGATAGGTGCAATATTAGCAGGAGTATGGGGAGCTGATGCAGTACGCAGAGTATGCAGTTATGGTCTTGGTACAGGTGTACCGTCCATTGGCATGGTTGCTCTGGGTATGGGTATTGTAGCTGCCATATTCGGATTAGCACTTTGTTATGTAATCAATATACCAGTAGTATTAGGACCTATAATTGCATTTATTGTAGCAGCTATTATTGGCCTGATCATGGGTACTATGGCAAACAAGATATTGAATATGAACATACCGATCATGGAAAGATGCATGGTTGAAATTGCAGGTGCAGGCTGCCTTGTGATGATAGCTCTATGCGTAACCATTTCAGGAACCTTAATATTCACAAGTGATATAGGAACTGATGTTACTATCCTTTCAAGTGTTGTCCAGACTGGTTTTATCGCACTGATCTTTATTGGCGGTGCAATGATAATACTGCATCCTTTCAATGCCTGTCTTGGTCCTGATGAATCACAGGACAGGACGCTATATGTCGGTGTTGAAAAAGGAGGAATAATTATGGCACTCTCGGGAGTTGCTTCACTTATGGTGATAGGTGTAATTCCGGCGGCGTTGACCATTTTAATTGGTCTTCTCATATGGATTGTTTACTTTACGAAGTTTATTAATCTAACGAAAAGAGATGCACATAAGGTCATTGGAACAGGTCTGCTTCCGACAGAGGAGGAATTGCAATGAGTCATATAAGAGTTGCACCTGAGATTCACCTGGTCTTAGAACCAATGTCAGGTATCATGGCAGAAGAACGCGATGATGTACTGGAATATTCTCTTGATGAGATCAATACACTGGTGGATGAACTGGATAAAATAGCAGATGATATGATGAATTCTCTTGGACCTGATGAAGAATTTTTAACCAGTTTCCCTGGTCGTAAGAACGCTGCCAGGACAGCAGGTGTATGGACAAATATTTTCTACGGTTTTATCGGAGGATGTATCCTTATGTTCATGGTAACAATAATGATGCAGTTACAAGGAGGGATCTGAAATGGCTGATAAAAAAGAACCGGCTGAAGGATGGCCTGTCCTAAAAGGTGAATATGAAATTGGAGACCCTAATAGTCCGGTTGCTGTGGCCACTCTCGGATCACATCTTTCAGGTGAACCTCATCTTGCAGCAGGAGCTTGTATTACAGGTCCGTGTAAGACAGAGAACATTGGGATCGAGAAGCTTGTTGCCAATATCATTTCAAATCCTAATATCAGGTTTTTACTTGTTACAGGTTCCGAGGTCAAAGGTCACCTTACCGGTGATGCTATAATGAAAATACATGCCAACGGAACTGAAGAGAACAGGATCGTTGGTGCTGTAGGAGCTATTCCTTATATAGAAAACCTGAGTGAGGAAAATATTGCCAGGTTCCAGGAACAGGTAGAAGCTGTTGATATGGTAGGTACGGAAGATGAGGCCCAGATCACTTCCAAGATCAAGGAACTGGCAGGTAAAGACCCGGGTGCTCTTGATGTAGAGCCAATGGTTGTTGAGCTAACCGAAGGAGACGAAGAAGGCGAAGAATTCGAGGGTATTAGACCAATGGCTGCCGAAGTTGCCATGATACAGGCAAGGACACGACTGATCCAGACCCAGATCGCTGATATGGGTAATCTGAATAAGTTCGCATCCGGTGTGTATTCAGGCAAGATCGAAGGTGCCATGATCGGAATAGTACTATCTCTTGGATTATTGGGACTGCTGATTCTCGGAGGAGGTGTATAGATATGGCTGATAAAGAAAAGGTTGAAGAAACTACGGAAGCAGTAGCTGAAGAAAAGGTTGAAGAAACCACAGAAGCAGCAACTGAAGAAAAAGTTGAAGAAACCACGGAAGAAGAGGTGCATGTAGATGATTATGTATATGACCAGGGTGTACCTATGGTGGTCAATCCGCCTGCGATAACTATATTCGAAAAACTTCTTGAAGATATGAAATACAGAGGCCAGCTTATTGCCAGAAACCAGAAACTGGATTCTGGAGTAACCGTAAGTGGCTTTAAGGGTGTTATACTCGGATTTCTATTTGCGGTCATTATGATAGGACTGCCTATTGTTCTTGCAGGAGGGATCTAATATGACTGAAAAAGTTCCGGAAGTTATTGTAGACCCGTCTGACTACCAGGAAGTTCTTAAGAAACTGGATCTTGTTGAGGAGAAAGTTGAATTCACTCACAGTGAGATGCAGCAAAAGATCGGAACGAAGATGGGCAGGGATATTGGTACACTATATGGCCTTTGTATCGGACTAATGATCGTCGTGATATATCTGCTATTAGCTATCAACATGAATGAAACAGATTTATTAATAATAATGAAGAGTATTTTTCAAATTTGAGGTGATAATAGATGTTTAGATATGATAAAGAACAGCAGGTCTTTGAGTTTGGCGGTGTCAAAATGGGCGGACAGCCCGGACAGTATCCGACTGTTCTCATCAGTACCATGTTCTATGGCAAGCATAAGATCGTAAGTGATGAAGATAAGGGTATCTTTGATAAGAATGCAGCAGATAACCTATGGCATACGCAGCAGGAAATGGGAGACCAGACAGGTGTTCCCTATATCAACCAGATCGTAGGTGAGACTCCTGAAGCTATTGTAAAGTTCATTGACTGGTTCATAGAGATCGATGATAAAACTGCATTTTTAATAGATTCATCAGCAGGTGATGTGAGAGCAGCAGCAGCTAAGTATTGTACTGAGATTGGTGTTGCAGATAGAGCTATACATAACTCTATCAATGCCAGTGTTGAGGAACAAGAGATCGCGGCTGTGACAGAAAGCGATCTGGATGCTGCTATTGTACTGGCATTCAATGCTACTGACCCAACAGTAAAAGGTAAGATGGATATCCTTGAAATTGGCGGTTCAGGCCAGGCTAAAGGTATGCTGGAAATAGCAAAGGAATGCGGTATCACGCGTCCGATCATTGATGTGGCTGCTATGCCACCTGGTTCGGGTGCCGGTGCTACCGTACGATCTGTTATGGCAGTGAAAGGACATCTTGGTCTGCCTACTGGCGGCGGTTTCCACAACATGGCATCTGCATGGGACTGGCTTAAAAAATTCAAGAAAGAACATAAGGAAGCCTATATGCCCACAGATATCGGAACAAACCTGGTTAACCAGGTCCTGGGTGCGGATTGTCTGTTGTATGGTCCTATTGAGAATGTCAATGCAGTGTTCCCGGCTGTCGCATTAGTAGACATAATGCTGGCTGAGACTGCAAAAGATCTTGGCATGGAAATAATGGATCCGAACCATCCGATCAATAAACTGGTGTGAAAACATCAGTTTGTTTTTTCTTTTTGTGTATAATCTATAAGATTGTGTACTCAAGTAACTGCGAGCGTAAGTGAACAGTTTCTTGTTTTTATTTTTTTACTTCTGCTGCTTTTTTAACGTATAGGAAAGTATATACTTTCCTGCAAGCTATAGAAAATACGAACCAAGTGAGCATTTTCTTAACATCAACTTTCCAGGTCACAGGAAGTTTTTATTTATGTTCCGAACTATCTATAATTGGTATCCACTTCAAATTTAAGGGTAATTTAAAAATTATCAGACAGGATCAACAGGATCGACAGGATATATCGCAACGTCAACATCCTGTAAATCCTGTAAATCCTGTCAAAATACAATGCTTTTTGAAGTGGATACTACAATTGTATTCAATTGACAGCTATGCAAGGTTCGTTACTTCCCTACTACGTGGTTATAATATGACAAGCGCAATGGAAATATATCAATTACTGCCAAAAACCAACTGCAAGAAATGTAATGAATCCACCTGTATGGCATTTGCCGTAGCATTACTTTCACGCACCAAACAGTACACCGAATGCCCGCCGCTAATGGAAGAGGAAAAATACATCGATTCAAGGCAGAAACTGGAAAATATATTAAAACCTATGGAAGGTGCGGAGGAGACCGGGCTCATTATACATGAAGAACTCTGCTCAGGCTGCGGTAACTGTGTAGTCGCTTGCCCTGTAAATGTTGCCAATGACCCGTACGGTTCCGGCAAGGGCTTTGGTCCGACAAATGGAAAGGTCATTTTCAGAGTCGAAAACGGAAAGGTAAAAGCTGCCAATATAGAGGAATGCAGGCGTTTTGGTAAGGACAGGATACTATGCAGGGCATGCATAGACCCATGCCCAACCGAGGCTATTGAGTTCGTATGAGGTAGATGGGAATGACTGAACCAATTACATGGACCTGCACCGGATGCGCCTTGTTATGTGAAGATATTCTGGTATATATCGAAGATAACAGGGTAGAGAAGGTGGAACATGCCTGCCTTAAGGGCAAAGCCAGGGTATATGGGTGTAAACATGCTGCCACGTCCACAGTGGATCAAGAGGAAGTTGATGTAAATAATGCTATTAGCCAGGCGGTGGAGATACTTGAAAAGGCCAAGAATCCGTTGCTTTACGGCTGGAGTAATTCCACTTCAGAGGCCCAGGTTGCAGGTATAGAACTGGCACAGACCCTGGGTGCCTGCATAGATTCCACTTCATCCTTCTGCCAGGGTATCACTATTAACGAGATAATAAACGGCAGCGTCCCTTCCTGCACCCTGGAAGATGTTAGGGAAAAGGCAGATGTTGTAATCTACTGGGGTGCTGACCCCATGAGTTCTCATCCCCGTCACCTTTCCAGGTATTCATATTTTCCAAGAGGCGAGTTGAGGCAGCGGGGATATGAAGAAGACAGGACAGCCATCTGCATTGATGTTACGCAGTCCAGGACCGCAAAGATATGTAAAGGTATGTTCTTCAGCATTCCGCCCGGTGGTGATGCTGAGTTCATGCGGGCATTGATGGATGGGTTGGCCGGTCGTGTACCTAAGTTATCCTTTGATTTTGATGTTAAACGCATCCTGGAACTGGCAGCTGTATTAAAAAAAGCAGAATTCGGGGTAATTTTTGCTGGATTGGGGCTGGTTTATTCCATTAAAGAAGAATTTGACCTCATTTCAGAATTTATGAGCACATTGAACCGGTTCTCAAACTTTTTCCTTATCCCGATGGCAGGTCATTTTAATATGCGGGGTTTTAATCACAATCTGCATGAGGAAACAGGATATATTCACAGGGTCGGATTCACAAAAAATGGTCCGGTATCCAGTGTTGAATATTCCGTATTAGAGCAGTTGAAGCACGGCGCCGATGCCGTAATGGTTGTTGGTTCTGACCCACTGGTAAGCTTACCCTTATCCATTTCCAGGCGGTTGAAGGATATTCCGTTAATACTGGTGGACCCATGTTCAAACCTGACCACCAGGGTAGCGGATGTGACAATTCCATGTGGGTTCTCTGGTATAGAAGTGGGTGGAACTGCCACCAGGTTGGACGGCAAAAAAATGGACATTTCCCCCCTTATCCAGGGAGATGGATTGTCTGATGAAATGATAATAAGACGTATCATGGAGGAGGTGAGCTGATGGCGCTGGATGTTAGTAAGTTTATCAAAGCCCCGGAATACGATATCAAGATTATAACCCGCAGGGACGTGTTCCAGGCCAGTGTATGTGAAGAGGACCGCTTTAGTGATGAATGCATGGAACTGTCTGCTTTGATAGTGCTGGACGCTGACGAAATGAAGCGTATGGGTATCAAAGACGGGGCAAACGCCAGGCTCACATCAAAATGGGGCAGTGTAGTTGTCAGGGCCATGGCATCAGCCAGGGAAGAACAAAAAGGTCTGGGATTTATGGTTAATGGGCCGTGGGTAAATGCATTGGTTTCAGATGAAACGCCTGGTGGGATACCGGCATTTAAGGATATTGAGGTAAAGATCACAATATCTAAAGATGGAATAACCTGTATTCAGGAGCTTCTTTTATTATGATACGCAATTATGGATACAAGATAAATTCCCACTTACTCCAGACTTTTTAATAAATTCTGAATATGTAATGCTTATTTATGTAGTTAGCGAAATACTTAAGTTTCTGCCAATAAATAATGAAATATTCTCTGAAATTGATTGAATAGTGCAAAAATCAGTAAAATGTTTTTGTAAATACGGACATATGTAGTGAATCAAGCTTTAGTACGTAAAAATGATGGACTGAAACGACAATCTCATCGAAACAATAAAGGAAGGATTGAAAATATGAAATTCGTTAGAATAATAATGTTATTATCTGTGATGAGTTATTTAACTTGTAATGTTAGTGCTGGAGAAAATAATCTGGTTGAATATGAAGTATATCAAAATGGAGAAGTCACCACAGTACTTGATGCCGAATTAAAAGTGGGCGAGCCAGCCACAATTAAAGCAGTAATACAATTAAAAAAAAATTTTGATGTTTCAACAGCCCTTTCAGCTTCAGGTTTTAGCTTTGAAAATGTAGACCAACCATTTGAAGTAATTGAAGGATCAAGTGAATTTACTGAGACTGCCAGGGAATTTGGCCATACCGCAGGTGAAACAGTCACTTTCGAATGGATTGTTCGGCCAACAGATATAGCCGCAGGATGGACTATTCCTTTAAATATTGCATTTACTTTCTATGATCGAGATGAGAATGAAGGATATCCAATAAAATTTACAGTAGCCAACATCATGGTTCATGATGAACACTACTCAGTCCCCGCCCCCACCATACTAATTGATGATGCCATAGCAGTGCCAAACAGCTATGCCTTTACATCAATAACGGTTAATAATGTAACTGGACTGGGTTCAGGTGATATCATTGTTACATACAACTCATCAGTAGTTCATGCAATTGATGTAACCTCAGGAGATGGAAATGCTCTTACTATGCAGACTTCGAATATAGATAACACAGCAGGCTTAGTGGAAATAACAGCATGGGATGTATCTGAATCTCACAATGGTGATGTGGTTTTGGCTATTGTTACCTTCCAAGCCGTAGGAAAATACCCGGATTCAACACCACTATCTATCATATCTAGATTGTACGATTATACCAGCTATAGTAGTATCGGGCACAGTGTAACCAATGGAACATTCAGTATAATTTACAATGAACCACCGGTGATAACAGATGCAATTGCCACCCCGGATGTAATCCTGAATGACAACGGCAGACCCAGAACACCAGGCACGAATGTCACAGTATTGAATGCAACTGTACTCAATGGCACTTCTGGTGTGGTTAAGGTCACTATTGATCTCTCTGGAATCGGAGGTTCAGATGACCAGGTCATGGAGAGAATAACTGGCACAGATGTCTGGACAGTAGCGACAACTGCTAAAAATGGTATTAACCTGACTCATGAACTGGTTGTTACTGCAACAGATGGGGCCAATAATACAAACACTTCGGTGATCGAACTGACTGTACTTTTGCGAGGCGATGTTGTCCGGGACAAAGACCTGAATTCTGCAGATGCACTATACATAGCAAAGTACCTGGTAGGTAAAGAACCCAGCCCCTCATTGCTTGTAAGTGATATGTCACCTGCCGAAGGTGATGGAAGGATAACTTCTGCAGATGCGCTCTATCTAGCAAAATATCTGGTGGGAAAAGAGGCGGCACCGTAAGGCATCCCTACGGATGCCTTTTTTTTTGCTGATGCGAATGCGAATATGAAAACATTAACAATATCAATTTTTGTGCTTTTTCTTGTGATGACGTTGGTTATGCTTGTATCTGCAAAGCCTGAATTATATGGTTCACAAAAAATGGTCCGGTATCCGGTGTTGAATATTCCGTATTAGAGCAGTTGAAGCACGGCGCCGATGCCGTAATGGTTGTTGGTTCTGACCCACTGGCAAGCTTACCCTTATCCATTTCCAGGCGGTTGAAGGATATTCCGTTAATACTGGTGGACCCATGTTCAAACCTGACCACCAGGGTAGCGGATGTGACAATTCCATGTGGGGTCTCTGGTATAGAAGTGGGTGGAACTGCCACCAGGTTAGACGGCAAGAAAATGGACATTTCCCCCCTTATCCAGGGAGATGGATTATCTGATGAAATGATAATAAGACGTATCATAGATGAGGTGAGCTGATGGCGCTGGATGTTAGTAAGTTCATCAAGGCCCCGGAATATGATGTCAAGATCATAACCCGCAGGGATGTGTTCCAGGCCAGTATATATGAAGAGGACCGCTTTAGTGATGAATGCCTGGAGCTGTCTGCCTTGATAGTGCTGGACACTGCCGAAATGAAGCATATGGGTATCCTGGACGGGGCAAACGTCAGGCTCACATCAAAATGGGGCAGTGTGGTTGTCAGGGCCATGGCATCACCCAGGGAAGAACAAAAAGGTCTGGGGTTTATGGTTAATGGGCCGTGGGTAAATGCATTGGTTTCAGATGAAACGCCCGACGGAATACCGGCATTTAAGGATATTGAGGCAAAGATCACAATATCGAAAGATAGAATGACCGGTATTCTGGAACTTCTTTTATTCCGGCATGGATGTTTTTGATGTGTGAAGAGTTCAGTGTGTAGTTTCGAAGATTTTGGCGATAGCAGTAAGTATATGTAAGTCCATCCGCAAATAGTGGAAACTTAAGGAGTATGAGATATGGGGAACCAAACCACAATGTAAGCAAGCTGCTTGAGATGCTGGATATGTGAATATGTCGTTTATTTTGATGTATTTTTGAGTAAATACACCGATTATAATTTATTATGCAGTACTGATTGTATATCTTATTCGATCTGTGCCTTCTGGAGCCTGCCGCTGTAATCAAAATACACGGCCTTAACTTCAGTAAATTCCCTTACAGCATCAGTTCCTGCTTCCCTGAATCCGTTGCCTGTGCCCTTAACTCCACCAAACGGCAGGTGTACCTCTGCACCGATGGTTGATGAGTTAATGTAAGTTATCCCTGCCTCGATCTTTTCGATTGCCTTGAATGCATTTGAAATATCCCTGGTATATATAGATGAAGACAGGCCATAAATAGTGTTATTTGTTACCTCAATGGCTTCACTAAGTCCGGATACCGAAATCAAGGCCACGACCGGACCGAATATTTCTTCCTGCGCTATACACATGTCCTGGTCCACTTCAGTGAATATTGTGGGTTCAAAGAAATGTCCGGGAAGTTCCGGATCTGCCAGGTTGCCGCCAGTTAACAGTTTTGCCCCTTCGTTCTTCCCGATAACAGTATATTTTTCTATCTTTTCCAATTGGGATCGGTTGATGACCGGACCGATATCGGTATCAGGTTTTAGCCCGTCACCCAGTTTTAGGGATCTGGTCTTGGCAAGGAGTTTTTGTGTGAACTCGTCCTTCACCTTTTCATGTACAATGACCCTGCTGGCAGCAGTGCAGCGCTGTCCTGTCGTACCAAAAGCACCCCAGACCACACCGTCCACGGCAAGGTCGATATCTGCATCATCCATGATGATGATAGGGTTCTTGCCGCCCAGTTCCAGTGATACCCGTTTCATGTCCCTGGCACATTCACCCATTATCCATTTTCCTGTTTCCAGGCTACCTGTAAATGAGATGGCCCTGATATCGGAATGATGGACTACCGCATGGCCTACCGTGCCCCCGGGCCCGAACACCAGGTTTATCACACCGGGCGGCAGTCCGGCTTCCATAAGTATCTCCACCAGCTTGATTGTTAATAGCGGTGTATCGCTTGCGGGTTTCATTACAATGGTGTTCCCTGCCACCAGTGCAGGCATTATCTTCCAGGCAGGAATGGCCATTGGGAAGTTCCAGGGAGTGATCATACCAATCACTCCGATTGGACGCAGCACAGTCATGCAGAACTTGTCCTTCAACTCCGAGGTGGTGGTCTCACCGAACATCCGCCGCCCTTCCCCGGCAGCGTACAGGGTGATATCGATAGCTTCCTGAACGTCCCCCCGTGTCTCTGCCAGGACCTTGCCCATCTCCTTTGTCATAAGGGCCGCAAGGTCTTCCTTTCTCTCTTCCAGCATACGAGCGGCCCTGAATAGCAAGAGTGCACGGCTGGGCGGAGGGGTTTCGCTCCATGTTCCAAATGCGTTCCATGCGGCTTTCACTGCCCGGTCCACGTCGTCTTCAGATGCTATCTGCAGCTTTGCCAGTTTCTCAAGGGTTGCAGGATTGATATCATCAAAAGTTTCGCTGGTTGATGAGTCTGTCCACTCTCCGTTGATGAATAATTTATACTCTTTCATTGTAATTCCCCTAAAGAAAATTGTAAATTATAGGTATTAAGTGTTTGCTGTCTGCGGTACTGTTGTCGGGGCACACAGTGCAGCACCATGCCCCCATCATCCGTATCCGGGACTGTCATCATACAGGCGGGCCATGGCTGATATAGAGCAGCTGGTCCTGGAACTGGTGCAGGTGCTCCAATAAACAATACTAAAATACTATGAATCATAATTACATTATATTATAAACACAAATGTTGATGTTGTGAGATTGTCGGAAAAGCCTTGTTTTTCAATATTTCAGCTTTACGGTCTAAACTCGACATGGCGCTGCATGATGATTTAGTTGGAATAATAATTTTGAAAGTTTCAATTTAAGCGCTTTTTAGGTACTTTTCCGACAGTCTCGTTGTCAGGCTCCCGGCGAAGGAATCTGCCTTAATAAATCGTTTTATAAAGGCAGGCGAGTTCAAAAGCAAAAGTGAATTTATAACGTATGCTGTAAAGAAAGCCGTTAATGAAGTTATTTTAAATGATTTTGAAAAAAAAGGTAGCGCAGCTTTGCCATCGACCAATAAAGATGTTGATAAACTTTTGACTGAAATAAAGGATATAAGAAAAAAGCTATGGGAAGGATATGCTCACCGCGTATTTTGATACAAATATTTTTATCACTGGCATCCTTCAGCCCAATAGCAACAGCCAGTTGATATTGCAGGAAATCAAAAAGGGGAAGCTCAAGGTGGTTCTGAGCGATTATCCGATCGATGAAGTACTATCATGGTTTAAAATACACCAAGGGCAAAGACTTTACCTCTCTTGTTAGACTTTACATGATGTCCATACCATCATCCGAAATGGTCAATGATTTCGAGTGGAACGTTTTTATTGATGATTGGAAGTATTTTATAGCAGACATTGATGACCTACCCCATATTTGCAGTTACTTTGCTGGTGAAGCAGAATATTTTGTTACAGCAAATAGAAGATTGACGGAAATGAAAATAAAAGAGCATGTGAAATTTATGTCATCTAAAGAGTTCATTAACGATGTTTGTTGTATTGATGGAATTGATACAGTCAAAGGAATATGATTTTAAAGTTTTCCACAATACGTCTGTATACTGGCAGTACAAGTTATTTTTTCTTAAATATGTCTAAGTCCCACCCGTTTCCTGCCGTATCAGTGCTGATGAATTTGTTGAGGGCGGGGTCACACTAAATGAGACCAGGGAAATTGCTCCCAAACTTGTAAAAGCAGGTGCCGATGTGATCAGTGTGGCTGCCGGGACATATGCAAGCATGAACCATATGGCTCCATTAGAGGATATGGGTGAAGGAGTACATGTGAACCTTACAGAAGGGATACGCAGTGTGGTGGATGTACCGGTTATCTGTGTTGGAAATATCAGGACACTTGAATATGCCGACAGGATTATTGCAGAAAACGTACATGAAATTCTTCGAATGACATGCTCAAAAAATGAAAGAACCCAAGGGTACTTTCATGCTAAATAATAGAAATGCATAATGGCATAATCTGGGCGGAAAGTGATAAAAATGGCAGTACTTTTAACATTATCCTGCCAAAATATGATTAAGATAGATATCATAAACCACAATTCGCAAACCACAAACCATAAACCATAATACTTAATAATAGTATTAAATCAAGGTATCAATAAAACCCTGGGTTTTGATCATATGAAAGAAGATTGTACGATGTATTCCCATCAGAAATGTGCTGCAAATGACTTGAAGCCATGTGATTTTGACGGTGATGATTTCAAGGATTGTTTGAGATACAAAGTAAAGAACCTCAGCACTGATTTCACACAACTGCGCTAATTACCCTTATTACTTTACCCAAGATATAGGGCAATGGTGATATCCGGCAGATATCAACGAAAAGGATAAGTATTATCGTGCATATCCTGAATGCCGCCGGATGGCTGAGACTTGCTTATATTTCATAATCCCGCCTTAACTCAGCCTGGTTAGAGTGCGCGGCTGTAGTTCGATCATGCACACCTAAATGTGCACACGCGCAGTAACCGCGATGCCCCCGGTTCGAATCTGGGAGGCGGGACTTTATTTTTCACCTACAGACTATATTGTATAGTCCCGAAAAGAGTTCAATGTGAAATAATTATGTGACTATACAGCCGCAGACCATATCGATATATTTATATTGAAATACATTAATTGTTTTTTAGTAGGTATATAATCTATAAGATTATGTACTCAAGTTAATCCAACCAAATGGAGGATTTTCTTGGAAGTGTATTGCAGGTATACGGAATTATACTTTATTGATTTAAACTAATGATTAGCATGGATTTAAGGTGGATTATTGTATGAGAAAAGAGATTGTTACAGTGTTAGCTATTATGGCACTTATATTTTTGATATATAGTATTGCGAAACCGACCCATTTGCATCAGGATATTGAGATGGAATACTGCGGTGGATGCCATACTGAGGATTCCATCTTAAGTATGCATGGATCTGTAGATCCTATGGAAACGGGATGTGTGGATATAGGATGCCATCCTGAAGCCATGGCCGGGTTCAGTGTTCATAAAGAAATGATACCAAGTGAATGCGATAGGTGTCACGAGTTCGGTGGAGAACCTATGTATTCGGATTGCGATCTATGTCACGGGAGTTATCATCAATTAGAGGGTAGAATAAATATCGAGGGGAAACCTTGTGAAGACTGCCATGAAAGCCATTCCCTCCTGACTGACGATGCATGTGACAAATGCCATAGTGAAGCATACAATGATGTGAAAACCGAGGGTGGTAGCCATTTGGAACTTTCTGGTAGTTGCTATGACTGTCATGTAGAACATAAGGGCATCCCGGATTGTCTTGACTGCCATGAAGGGATTGACCATAGTGGGAATATCGCAAATAAAGACTGCACACAATGTCACAATGGGCATATGCCTAAAGGTGTCAATTTCGGTTCTGACACGGCAAATGAACTGTGTATTGAATGCCATCCTAATGTTGCACAGGAATTCCAGGATTACCCATCCAAGCATTCAGACATTAATTGTGTAGAATGTCACCCGGTTCACCTTCAAGTAAGTCCATGCGCAGACTGCCATGAGGGAGTCCATGCGCAGTTAACAGGATTAGATGTAAGTGAATGTAAGGGATGCCATGGTGAAGCCCATTCACCTTCAAAGTATTGATCCACGATAGACCGGGTATCATAGAATTAATTATGATACCTGGTTAATTTCCTTTTTTTAATCCCTGATATTTCTTTATCCACATTTGCCTTCCAGGCAACCATGGGAATCCATTGCCCATGATAGAAATCTTTAACTCAAATAATAAGTACTATCTACTCCAGTTAATTATTGTTATCCATCTTATCCGGAGAATCGGGAATGATACGGGAAATCACCAATAAATATGAACCAAAAACCCTGGAGGAAGACATCCACAATTTCTGGGATTCCATCAATGCGTATCCCAGGTCCAGACAGCATAGATCCGGCAGTACAGACTTCTATTTTGTAGACGGACCGCCCTATACCACCGGGCACATCCACCTTGGCACGGCATGGAACAAGATCATAAAAGATTCGATCCTGCGGTACAAATCCATGAATAACTTCCATGTCAGGGACCGGGCAGGTTGGGACATGCACGGCCTTCCTATAGAAGTAAAAGTTGAAGAAATGCTTGGTTTCAAGTCCAAGAAGGATATTGAGGAGTACGGAGTAGACCAATTTATTGCCAAATGCAAGGAGTTCGCTATCAGGCATAAGGATGATATGACCCAGCAGTTCAAGGACCTGGGAGTGTGGCTGGATTGGGAAGACCCCTACATGACCCTGAAGGATGAATACATTGAGGCAGCCTGGTGGACCCTGAAACAGGGCCATGATAAGGGCCTGCTGGAACGGGGCAAACGAGTGGTCAACTGGTGCCCCAGGTGCGAGACTGCCATTGCAGACAGTGAAGTGGAATACTGGGATGAAGAGGACCCTTCGGTCTATATCAAGTTTAAAGTGAAGGGTGAAGAGAATACATATATCGTTATCTGGACCACCACACCGTGGACCATACCTGCAAATATTGCAGTAGCTGTCCAACCTGGTTTTGAATACAGCAAGATCAGGGCATGGAAGGATAACAAAGATGGCAGCGAAGTACTCTATGTAGCAACAAGCCTGGTCGAGCATGTACTGAAACAGGGACGTTATACAGACTTTGAGATACTGGACCAGATGCTCGGAGAAGACCTGCTTGAACTTTCATATGACAACCCCTTATCTGACAAGGTCCCGGCCCAGGCCGGATTTGATCATAATGTTTACATGGCGGATTTCGTCACAGCAGAGAATACCGGGATCGTTCATATAGCACCAGGGCACGGCATGGATGATTTTATGCTGGGTGTGGAGCATGAACTGCCCATTTTCTGCCCAGTTGGTCCTGACGGCAGGTACACATCCGATGCAGGGGAATATGAAGGAAAATATGTCAAGGAAGTTGACGAGCTTATCATTAGTGACTTGGAAGAAAGGGGGAACCTGCTTAAAAAAGGCATGGTCAGTCACAGGTATGGTCACTGCTGGCGGTGCAAGACCCCTATTATTTATCTTGCAACCAAGCAGTGGTTCCTGAAGATCTCGGATATCAAGGATGAGATGTTAATCGAGATCGATAAAGTGGCATGGTACCCGGACTGGGCCGGTTCTGCCAGGTTTGCTGACTGGGTATCAGGCGCACGTGACTGGTGCATCAGCCGGCAGCGATACTGGGGAATACCTTTGCCTATCTGGATTTGTGATGAGTGCACCGCAGAAGAGGTTATAGGTACAATGAAAGAATTGCAGGAGCGTTCAGACCAGAAAGGTGACCTGGACCTGCACAGGCCAAGTGTTGATAATATCACTATTACCTGCAAATGCGGCGGGAACATGAAAAGGGTGCCTGATGTCTTTGATGTCTGGTTCGATTCTGCAGTGGCATCCTGGGCTACATTGAACTACCCACGGGAGCATGAGGCCTTTGACAAACTCTGGCCTGCTGATTTTATCACTGAAGGGCACGACCAGACTAGGGGTTGGTTCTACTCGCAGCTGGGTGCAAGTATGCTGGCTTTTGGCAGGGCCCCATACAAGAGCGTACTAATGCACGGATTCACGCTGGACGATGCAGGCAAGAAGATGAGCAAGAGCCAGGGCAACGTAGTTTCACCTGAGGTAGTGATGGAAAAATTCGGTGCCGATACCCTACGGTTCTATGTACTCTCATCAAATGCGCCTTGGGATGACCTTAAATTCAACTGGGACGAGGTCAGCACGATTAACAGGAAGGTCAACATCTTCTGGAACGTGTACCGGTTCCCACTGCCCTATATGGCACTGGACAACTTCGACCCCTCGGTCGTAACCTATGATTCGGTAAAGTCTCACCTAAGACCCGAGGACCGCTGGATACTGAGCCGGTTGAATTCACTTATAATTAATGTGAACGAGGCAATGGACCAGTACAACCTTCACAGGGCCACCCGGCCTATATCGGATTTTATACTTGAGGACCTGTCCAGGTGGTATGTCCAGCTGATCAGGCCCAGGACATGGACTGAAGGAGATGACCCTGACAAGCTGGCCGCCTACTGGGTGATGTACGAAGTACTGGTTAAGATTGCCAAGGTTATGGCTCCGTTTATGCCCCACCTGTCAGAATCTATCTACCAGAACCTGGTGCGCAATCTTGACCCGGGCAGCCTGGAGTCAATACATATGTCTGACTGGCCCGAAGTGGAGGAAGCCCTGGTGGATACTGAACTTGAGAAGCAGATGGATACTGTCCGTAATATGGTAGAGGCAGCATCAAATGCCAGGCAAAAGGTTAAACGCAAACTCAGGTGGCCGGTGCGCAAGATTGTGGTAGCCCCCGAAAATGAGCAGGTAGCACAGGCTGTGGAAACCTTGATGTCAGTACTGCTTGAGCAAACCAACAGTAAGGAAATAATGATCCTTGGTACTGATGAGACCTGGGATGAACTGGGACTGGAAGCTGTGCCACAGCCAAAAGCTATTGGTCCGGCATTCAAAGGCGATGCAGGTAAAGTCATTGCAGCCATTGGTTCGGCTGATGTAATTTCAATGCGGGATGCACTCGAGGATATTGGAGAGTATGGGCTTAAAATCGCAGGGGAAACTGTTACTATAACATCTGAGATGGTCCGGTTCAATGAGACCATACCTGAACATATTGCATCTGCTGAGTTCTCTGGCGGCCTTGTGTACGTGGATGCCATGCTGACAAGGGAGATCGAATCTGAAGGATATGCCCGTGAGGTTATCAGGCGTCTGCAGGATATGCGAAAGGAACTTGACCTGGATGTAGAAGAAAGGATCAAGGCTGTCGTGCTGATAAAAGATGAGCGGATACTGGATCTTGTCCTGGACTGGGAAGCGCATATTGCCGATGAGGTCAGGACAAAACTGCTTGTCATTAGTATGGATATTGAGCCCGAAGGTGACCTGGTTAAGGAATGGGACGTTGAAGGCACAGGCATGAAGATGAGCATTTCAAAGATATCATGAGATTTGAAGACTGGGAGCCGCTATACCTGGAAATAATCAGGGATATGGGTTATGACCGTGTCCGGGATGAAGAATCTGCCAGGGTGTTGTCCGGAATAATTTCAGGTATGCCATCTTCTGAAATAGCATCTATCCGGAGGCTCGAAGAACTGGTCAGGGACAGGGATGTGCTTGTATGCGGCAATGCACCTACTTTGAAAGGTGAACTACAAGAGGTCCAACCTAACGATTGTTGCATCATTGCTGCCGATGGTGCCGCTGCCGTACTTATGGATATGGGTATCGTGCCCCACATTATTGTGACTGATCTGGACGGGGATGTGGAAGCCGAGATCAAGGCCAGCCGGATGGGAGCATTGATGGTGGTCCATGGTCACGGGGATAATATACCGATTATAGTGTCAATAGTCCCCAAACTTTACAATGTGGTGGGGTCCACCCAGACTGTACCACTGGCTAATGTTCACAACTTTGGCGGGTTTACTGATGGGGATCGTTGTGTTTTCCTTGCACGGGAAATGGGGGCATCTGCTATAGTACTTATCGGGTTTGATTTTTCCGACCCTCATGTAAACGCCATTAAAAAGAAAAAGCTGGAATGGGCACGTAAATTAATTGATGTCGTCCTGGAGGGGGAAGCAGGAGCAGCAGGAGATTTGGGCTGAAATCACAACCGATTTATGCATACAGCACAAACGAAATACCATGGTCAATGATTGTCTGGATATACGTGTGGTACTGGTAGAACCGCTTTACGGGGGCAATGTGGGTTCCACGGCCCGTGTTATGAAGAATTTCGGTTTTTCAGACCTGGCGCTGGTCAATCCTTGTGAGATGGGAGGTGAAGCCAGGGCCTTTGCAATGCATGCCAGGGAGATAATGGAAAATGCTTCTGTTCATTCAACTATCCAGGATGCTGTGGCCGGTTCCAACCTGGTGATAGCTGCAACAGGAAACCCGGGTGTGAGGGTTGAAAAGCATATAAGGATGCCGTCTTATTCCCCTGAGTCTGTCAAGCAGTTGCTTACAGGAAAAAGCGCTTCTGTTTCCATCCTGTTCGGACGTGAGGATAAGGGTTTGAACAATGATGAACTAAAGCTATGCGATATAATTATGAGTATTCCTACCAGTCCTGATTATTCCAGTATGAACCTGTCCCACGCGGTGGCTGTAGTACTTTATGAACTAAGCGACCTGGAGGCAGGCAGTATCAAACTTGCCCAACATCCGGACCTGGACCTGATGTATGCTCATATCACACAACTGCTGGGAGATATTGATTATCCTGTGCATAAGAAGGATAAGACTATATTGATGATACATAGGATCCTGGGCCGTGCAAGATTAACATCAAGAGAAGTACAGACTATCCGTGGCCTTATCAGGCGGGTTCAATATCGGTTAAAGAAACTGGAATGATTGACAGACAGTCTCCACACATTTATTAAAATGTTTTTCTAAAAATCGACAAGTATAAATATTATTACCTGCTGTTACTTTACTAACAGTTATTAGCGCAAAGAGTATTAAACAATTTAAGAGGAGGAGATGGATGCCAGAAAAGGATGGTATTTCTGTTCTTATTGAGAACAGGTGGATAATTATTGCAGCTATTGTCCTGTTATTGATACTGGCCACCTTTGGGTATATCATCCTCCCGCTACTGGATGGTATCATCCTGGGATTGGTGTTTGCCTATATTGCCAGACCCATAAGAAGAGAGTTAATAAAAAGAGGTGTAGGTGAGCAGATATCTGCATTGATTGCTACTGTTGCCATAATCACACCACTTATGGGAATCCTGGGACTGGGTATGATCGAGATAGTGAACCAGTTGATCATAATGGCCAAGAACCAACAGCAGTTGGTCAATTCGACAATTACTTTCATAAATGAACTGGATATCCCTGACCCTATATATCAGCTGATACAGGATGCAGTGTTAAACTTATCTTCTACTATTCTGCCCATGTTGGGACAGATTCCCTTTTCGATGGGCTTGAAGATTGCCTTATTCGTGCTCAATGTTATCATTTCAGTATTTGTATGCTTTTTTTTGCTAATGGATGGCTCCAGGTTCGTAAGCGCCATAATGCATACGGTCCCTAAGGATAAGCTCGTAATTGCTGAATCATTCAAGGAGCACCTTGATTATATCCTGGCAGGCATCTTCCTTGGTAACATTTATGCCGCCATGATCACCAGCATTCTTTCAGTCGGGGTGTTCTATTATTTCAAGGTGCCACATATCCCTGCAATGTCTGCACTGATACTGATCGCAGGCTTAATACCCATATTCGCAGGCTGGATGGTGCTGCTGCCTATTGCGATATTCAGGTATTTGGAGTTCGGGGCCGGGAATGCGAGTGTGTTTGTAATAGTATCGGCCCTCATCCTGTATGCACCAACTGAATTGATATTCAAACCCTATATCATTGGCAGGGCATCCCGTATCCATCCGCTTCTGGTTATGCTGGCGTTCATCGGCGGGGGTCTTGTGGGTGGAATAGGTGGGTTCTTCATGGCACCAATATTTTTGGGTACGCTGATTGCGGCTTATAGGGCATATATGGATGTGGGCAAAAAGAATGATGATATATTTATGTCAGTAAATGATTAGTTAGAATAATTAAAAGGTTATGATATTATGAATAGGATAGGAAGTCTAATAATTGGATTGTTGTTTATCGGTTTAATAATAAGTACTGTGCAGGCAGAACCGCCTACTGTTAATGTTGTTACTCCAAACAGTGGCTCAATTTCAGGAACAATAAAACTTGAGGCTACTGCCACAGATACAGACGGAAATATTACCCAGGTGGAGTTCTTCCATAACAACAACGGATATGGCTGGGTATCCATTGGTTTCAATAAATCCAGTTCAGGTGACAGTTATTATTTTGAGAACTGGGATACTACAGGTGTTCCTAATGGAAACAATTATTCCTTTAAAGCTGAAGCCACTGATAACAATACAGATACTGCCAACGACACCTCCGATGCCGCAGTTACCATCGACAATAACCAGAAGCCCATAGTTTCGCTTGTTTCGCCAAGTAGCGGGGAAACAGTCGATAAGCTTGTTATCCTCAATGCAACGGCTATTGATTCTGATGGTTCAATATCGGATGTTACATTTGAATATAAACTTTCCACCGATAGTTCATGGACTGAACTTAATTCATACGACGTTAATAATGGCGATTTTTACTTGAAAAACTGGGATACTTTAGGTGTTCCCAATGGGACATATGACATCAAGGTTGAAGCAACAGATGATGACAGTGCAACAAATTCCACCACAACATCAGGTATAATAGTGGATAATCCACCAAATGTACCTCCAGTGGTAACGATAAATGTCCCTGAGGGTGGTCAAACCTATAACGGGACGGTCCAGTTAAATGCAACCGCTACCAATGCAGACGGCATTATCACAGACGTTACATTCGAATACTACGATGGTTCTGAATGGATTTCACTTGGATCAAATACATCAAAAAGTGGAGATAATTATTTACGTGATTGGAATACCGTTCTGCGAGATAATGGGGTCAATTACCAGATAAGGGCTACTGCAACCGATAACATGAGCGGAACTAAGACCAATACTACCGGTATCTTTTCCATTTATAATAAGAACCTGCCTGAACTTTCCGAGGACGGAGCAACGCCAGACAGTGGCATAACACCCCGGGAGTTTGAGTTCAAGGTAACCTATACTGATAGTGATAATGAATCTGCCACCTATGTTAGGTTGGTCATAGACGAGGTTGACACATATGATATGTCACCTATTGACTCTAACGACCCAAAGGATGGGATTGTTTACAATTATTCCAAAACACTGACCACTACCACCTCATCTACCACATACAAATACCATTTCATTGCGCAGGACGTGAATGGCTCGGATGCCTCCGCTACGACAGAGAAGTCTGTTGAAGTAAATCCTGCCACATATGAATCAGGCAACCGCATCTGGGATAAAGACGCTGGCATGTCAGAGGACACCTACACCTGGAACCCCCAGAGTTTTAGCGGCTTCTACTATGACCTTGACAATGACATAGGTAAAGAGACCTTGACCATTGAGGATATTTGCAAGTCACTGGGCAAGGGCGACATCATATACGAGACTTCCCCTATATCTATCGATTTCGAGCAGGACATCTGGAAGACCTACGAAGTCATCGGCTTCATGGCAGACCGCTACTTTGCAGGCTACACTGACAAGACCACTTTTGCTTCAGACAGTGACAGCCTGCTGGACGAGAGACAACTAAGCAAGGTACTGCTGGATACGGATAAGAAATACAATCTAAGGTCGGGTACATCCCTGGAACTGGAAGAAGGGTATGAATTAAGGATCGCTGAATTCGGTTCAGGTGGCGATGCTGTGATGGTGGCAATGTTCAAGAACGGCGAAAAGGTGGTTGAAGATATAGTCGAAGAAGATGACACCTTTGTCTATGAAAAAGACATGGGGGGTGCCAGGGATATTCCCATCATTGCTATCTACTTTGATAAAGTATTTGTGGGAACAGAAACCAGCACCATTGTGATCGAGGGTATCTTCCAGATATCTGATAATTATATTGATGTCAGTACTGGGGATGAGTTCGGCTTGATGGAGATTACGAGCGCAGACTCAACCGGCATTGAAATGGAAAATGACAATACCGTAAGTCTGGGGAAAGGAGATGACTTCAACCTCATGGGTAAGATCAATATCATAGTGGCTGATGATAGTACACTGCGGTTCGCACCCTATGTTGATATGTCAGAACCCGGTACCTACGAACTAAGGGGTACGGTGACAGAGGAAAACACCTTCGAGTGGACGCCCTTCAACTTTGAAGGTCTGCTCTATGATATCGACACCGGAGAAGGCGATGAGACCTTGCATATAGAACGTAGCGGGAGATCAGTTGATGACGGTGAGTTAACCTACACCACTAACCCCATCTCAAAGAACTTCGAACACAGTGGCGACGAATGGGATACGTTCCAGTCCATCGGGTTCATGGGGTATACATATTTTGCAGGCTACGAGTCCAATTCATTTGTCTCCAGCGATAGGAGCCTCATCAAGGAAGGCAAGCTATCCAAGATACTTATCGACGAAGATAAAAAACACACCCTGCATATCGGTAACTCGCTAACCTTAGAGGAAGGATACAGCCTCCGCATAGACGAGATCAGCCGCGACGGTGGTGCGTTAATGCTTGCCCTCCTAAAGGACGGGGAAGAAATTACCACTGATATCGCCAGTGAAGGGGATACCTACCTCTATGAGGTAGATGTGGATGGGACCGATATACCTATAATCGTAGCTCATATTGACAGTGTATTCAGGGGCATGGAAACGAATTCCGTGTTCATAGACGGTCTATTCCAGATATCTGATAGTTTTACCACAGTAGAAAAAGGGGATTCCTACGGTATCATGGAAGTAACATCATTTTCTTCATCTTCAATTGTATTGAAAAACGAAGATAGTTTCAGTCTCGACAGAGACGATACCATAAACATAATGGGGGAGATCAAGTTCAAGGTAGCTGATCATAGTGATGTCCGGTTCTACCCATTCCAGGAGATCATAGTAAAAGAACCCCTGTATCTTGACCTGGACATCCCGGACAGTGTATATGAACATGAAGAGTTCACCATATCGGTCACTTCTGACGGCGATGAAGTGGAAGATGTTTCTATCTTTTTTGATGATTCCGAGGTCGGTACTACCGATTCCAATGGTGAGCTTATCTATACACCCGTTGAAACCGGTGAGTTCAAAGTCACTGCCTCCAAATCCGGGTATGAGAGCGACAGCGAGGACATAGAAATCCTGTACCAGCCAAAATTGCTGGAAATAAGTGCTCCATTGCTAGCGGACAGAGACGAGACCATTGTCATATCAGTAACTTCCGAAGGCAAAAGCGTTAGTGGTGTTACAGTTATGTTCGGCAGCAATGACTTGGGGACAACCCCCGCAAGTGGAAATATCACCCACACACCTGACCAGATCGGTACCCATACGATCACTGCTTCCAAATCAGGTTACCAGGACGCTTCAAAGGATATTGATATCACAGACCCGAGTGCACGACTTGTATATTCGAACCTGACAATCGAGCCCAAAAGTGTGCAGCCGGGAGAGAACGTTAACATCACGGTAGAAGTAGCCAATTTCGGTACGCTCCGTGAGGCAGATACAATGACTCTGAAAGTAAATGGTAAAGAAATAGTAACAGAAGACCTGGTCCTTGGTCCTGGCGAGATCATGACAATCGAATTTACAATGAACAGGTCCAAGCCCGGCACATACCTGGTTGAGGTTGATGGGCGTAGTGATACTTTCAAGGTTATGGGTAGTCAGATTAGTTCCACAGCCATAGTAGTACTGGCAATCATTGCCATACTTTCCATCACAGCTGTTATCTATAGCTTTGCCCAGGGGACACTGTCATTTGACATTATAATAGGCAAGGCCCAGGCTTTTAAAGAGTCATTAATGCGCCTGATAGAGAAATAAGTACATAATCTTATTGATTATATACGGGAACAAAATCCTCACTTCGGTCGGATTTTCTTGAGTACATCAAGTTATACTTGATATACTACAAGAAAATTGAAAGGGAAGAACGTTTTATTCTTCCTTTTCTTCCATGCCCATAACATCAAACAGCATTTTGATAATTGCCTCTTCTGCCAGTTTCATTAAGGTTTGTTTATCCTTTGTACCGCTGAACACACCAAGAGGTATCTGTGCTCCTGCAGACGTAGAGTGTCCACCTCCATGCTCTTCACCAAAGGCTTCACGCATGATCTCACCTATATTGACCCTGACATCCTTACTCCTTCCTGAGATGTGGATGGATTCTTCAGTAAGTCCGAAAATAATTGTTGTGGTAACGCCTTCAAGGTTCAGCAGGTAATCTGCTGCCTGGGGCAGGGCATCCCGGTCCCTGATCGGCCCCACATTGGATATAAGGTAACTGCCAACGACCTGCCTGTTCTGGATGGCATAGCCCATAATGTCAAAGGTTTCTGTTGACATTGACGGGGTCTCGATCTGGCTTAATATATCATGGTCAACAAGGGGGTACAGGAATGCAGCGGCTTCAAGATCAGATTGGGTGGCATTTTTCTTGAATTCATGAGTATCCACCCTGATACCATAAAGGAGTGCTGTTGCCAGTTCACTACTGAAATTGATCTGAAGTTCCTTCAAATACATGGCCATTATGGTTGCACTGGCACCTAAATCGGGTTGGATATCAATGAAATCAGCCTTCACTTCAGATATGTTAAATGGATGATGGTCGATCACTATATTGATCCTGGTATCGGGCGGTACCAGATTGTTCATGCCTGGTATGGCGCATTCAAAAAGGGCAATATTGGAGAACTTTGAGAGGTCGTATTTTTCCATCCGCTCAATGTCTATATCCAGGAGGTTAACAAAGGCTTTGTTTTCCTGGTGCCCGATTTTACCGTGATAGAGTATCTCGGATTCAACGCCTACATTCTTGGCGATCTCACTTAATGCCATGGCACCTGATATAGCATCAGGGTCAGGGTTGTTATGCATTACAATGGCAAGTTTCTTGCCATCCATTTTTTCAATACATCTCTTGAGTTCGCGTGCTTTCTTCAGGCTGGCTGCTCTTTTTGCTGACTGGGCTATAACATTGGCAGCAGCACGTGTAGGCAGTATGGCCGAATCCACACCGGCTGCCTCAAGTTTATCTTTGTTATTCTGGTCAATGGCCCTGGAAACCGTATATACATCCGGTTTGATTTTCTTGATATGTGCAAGAGCTTTCAGGTTTGCCTTGCCGTCTGAACTTAAAATAAAGGCTACTTCAAGGCTGGGCATATCCAGTGCTTTTATTGTTTCGAACTCACTGATATCGCCTATTTCCACATCATATCCCTGTTCTTTCAGGGTTTCGGCTTTACTGGCATCTTTTTCAATAAATATCAGGCTTATATCTTGATCGTCCAGTTCTTTGGCTACCGCAATACCCATTCCTCCACTGCCAAGGATTGCGTAGAAGGGTTTTGTTTTTACTTCTTTGATGGTTTCCTCTTTTTGGGAAGTGTCCGGTGTAGATTCGTCTTCGATAAAAAGACCTCCAATAATCTTAGGCCTTAGTTTATAAGTTCTTAAAGATTAACTTAACCATTTAGCAGACCAAACTTTTATCTCGATTCAGAATGGTATATCGTCCAATTATTATGCATGATACATTAATAGAACAGGCAAGGAAAGGGAATACAACTCCCGAAATAAGCAATGCCGCACAAAAAGAGGGGATCAAACCCGCCAGGCTTACCACCCTGGTGTCACAAGGCAAAATCGTTATCCCGAAAAACATATTGCATGAACACGTCCGGGCGGTGGCAGTGGGAGAATGTGTTTCTACAAAGGTGAATGCAAATATCGGCACATCCAGGGCGCATACTGATGTGGATGAAGAGATGCAAAAAGCCAGGACTGCAGTTAAGTACGGTGTCGATGCGGTTATGGACCTCTCAACAGGTGATGATATCGATGAGGTAAGGCGCAGGCTTATTAAGGAGATAGATGTGCCCATAGGTACAGTACCTGTATACCAGGCAGCCAGCAATTGCACATCAGTTCCTGATATGACCACTGACGACATGTTCAATGCCATCCGGCGGCACGTTGAGGATGGAGTGGACTTTATTACCGTCCATGCAGGAGTTACGCTCAATGCACTGGACCAGTTAAGATCGCACGGGAGGATACTTGATATTGTCAGCCGGGGTGGGTCGTTCCTGGCATCGTGGATGCTGCATAACGATCGTGAAAATCCCTATTATGCAGAGTTCGACTACCTGCTCGATATTGTAAAGGAATATGATGTCACCCTGAGCCTGGGCGATGGCATGAGGCCGGGATGTATAGCAGATGCTTCGGATGGTGCCATGTTCCAGGAGGTCATCACCCTGGGCGAACTTGTGAGAAGGTCAAGGGCTGCAGGAGTACAGAGCATGGTGGAAGGACCCGGGCACGTACCTTTGGATGAGATCATTTCGGGCGTAAGGTCGATCAAGCACATCTGCGATGGCGCACCGTTGTACCTGCTTGGACCGCTGGTCACCGACATTGCTCCGGGTTATGACCATTTTACGGCCGCCATAGGCGGTGCTGTGGCAGGAATGGCGGGAGCCGACTTCCTGTGTATGACCACACCCTCCGAGCACCTGGCACTGCCGAATGCGGAAGATATCAGGGAAGGTGCCGTAGTCACCAGGATCGCTGCCCATGCCATAGATCTGGTAAAAGCGGGACAGCGGCAGCGTGCAAGGGAAATGGATGAAAAAATGGCAAATGCCAGGCATGAACTGGACTGGGGGAAGCAGCTAAACCAGGCGATCGACTCTGAGCGGGCAATCAGTATACACGCACGGTGCAAGGACGTAGAAACCTGCAGTATGTGCGGCGAACTGTGCTCCATAAAGATCATGCGGGATGTGCTGGATAAAAAATGAACACTTGGACCTGGTCGGTCCAGTTGTTATATTTTTTATCTTCTTCTTGTCTATTCTTGCTTATTCTTATATGAGCGCACACCCAGAACAACCACTATCAAAAGCACCAACACAAACCCTATCCAGAGTATGTCCTTGAATTTTTCGACAGTGGACACTGCCGGCAAGGTATCCACCTGTATCTTAATATTATCAGAGATCCTGTCGTGGCCGTCCACATCCTCATACTTGATCTCACTGTTTATGCCATACATCTTGGTTGTGGCCGTATCATCCACTTTCAGGTTGAATCTGGCAAGAGCACTCTCACCCGGCGCAAGTGAGCCGATAAATGCCTGGTCATCTGTCGTGCTGAAAGGGTCAGATACACTGATCCTCACCGTTGCATCAGTAACAGGCAGCTCACCCACATTTTTGTACGTGACATACAACATATTTTCCTCATCTGCCACCATGTTACCGCTGATTTCCACTACTTCGAAATCGGCTTCATCCTTAACGATTACCGGTATGGTCAAATTCTGGCTCTTGATTTCGTACCACAGCCCCACTTCAAGATCCGTCACATCACCCTTCTCGGTCTCATCCTCCCCGCTGATCTGGACATTTTCCTGGTATCCGTATAACAGGTTCAACAATAGCGGATGCACACCTGCCCGGGCATTCTTGGCAATCTCTATGGTGAATTGGACCGGATCTTCGGTTTGCTGGCCTGATATCAGTGAACCTGCCTCCTGGTATCCGGTCTTTACTTTAACTGCAGGGTCAAGGGATACGAGAGTGGCTATAATTCCTATGGCTGTGGTCTTTTGTGCTTCGTAGTTCATCTCGGTCTTCTGCAGTTTTACTTCAAGGTTATCATCAACATCTACACTGTTTTCAGACTTGAAGCCTGTGATCAGTCCCCGGTTCATAAGATTGATATTAACAGTTACAGTGTCCCCTTTGTAAAATTCTCCGTCCCCAAGCAGGGATGCACTGATATTAGGTCCACCGTATACTGTATAGTAGTTTTCGCCTACATCGAAATATTCCGGGAAGGCCGCCTGTGCAGGCACAGTTACGATCAGTAGTGATATAGCGGCGAGTAAGATCATCTGAACATCTTTTTTGTAATTCATGCCTGTTCCTCTAATTACTATATTTATTCATATTTCTTAAGATTTCGTAAAACATTTACGATAATGAAGATCAGTAAGATTATCATTCCTGCCAAAGCCAGCTCGAAAGCCCCGATCTTTCTTTCTGCTTCTTCAAGGGGTACACTTACTTCAAGGTTGTCGGATATTGTAATTTCTCCCTGTTCATCATAATACTTTACTTCGCTATCAATACCGTAGGTTTTAATTACGGCATCGGAATCAGCAAGAATGTTAAATCTTGCAGTCTGGCTCTCGCCAGGCCCTATGGTACCCAACCGCACAACCGACTGCTCAATACTTAGCGGGCGCATCACAACCATCCTGACAGTGGCATCTTCGGCTGTGAGCTCGCCTGTATTCTTGTATGTAACATCAATGGTCTGTTTTTCACCAGTCACAAGGTTGCCTGAAATTCCTGTCACTTCGAATCCCGGAGATGCCTTTACATGGACGGGGATGAGCAAGGTCTTGTTTGCACTGGCGTAATGGGTAATGTGGTCCATACCAGTAAGACCAAGACGCACCACGTTGTTTGTGGTTATACGTACCTGTCTCTGGTACTCGTATGATAAGGGAAGCTGAAGGTAATAAACACCTGCTGGTGCCTTATTTGATATGGTGATAGTAAATGTCAGCGGATGTTTCGGCATTTTCCCTGGGAAAAGGGATTCCATTATCTGGATACTGGTATCCGGTTTTACTTCAATATATGGTGTCCCGGATATCATTTCTGCTTTAATTCCCACTGCTGTGGTGCGGCGCATTTCATATTCCAGTTCTTTCATTGAAAGCAAATAGTCATCTTTGTCTGTTCCTACACTGGTGTCATATTTAAAGCCGTATATGGCGCCTTTGTTTACAAGATTTACTTTAAGCTGCACAGTCTCACCCCGTTCAAATTCAGGGTCGCCCAGTAACGAGGCATATATGTCAGGAGTGCCAAAGCTGTCATAATAGTTCGTAGAAAAGACATAATTGGGAAGCAACAGGTCTAAAATATCATCATCATCATTATCTTCATCTGCAGCGGCTGGTAGCATGCAGCCGGCAAGCGCAGACAGCACAAGTACTGCCGTAAATATTGAAAATGATAATATTCTCATTATACATGCACGATTACGTACTTTACTCATTATACATGCACGATCATGTACTCTACTCATTGACCATCCACATCCGTTGAATTGAACATAAATCTATCCCTCTGCCTGGTATTATTAGTATGGATTACTTTTTTCCTCTCCCTCCACTCATCCAGCTTCACGATAACGGCAGGAAATACCATAAAGGTCGCAAGTAGTGCCAGTGCCACATCCATCACTGTCACAAGACCAAAGTTGCTGTTCATGGAAAACGGCGAAGCTATAAGTGCAGAAAAGCCAACAAGGGTGGTCAGGCCTGATGCGAATATGGCCTTTCCGATCTTGGTACTTGCAGCACACATTGCTTCAGCCGGGTTTGCACCTTTATCCTTTTCTTCATAGTACCTCTCCATCATCAGTATGGCATATTCCGAACCCACTCCCAGGATCAGTGCTCCCAGGGTTGCGGTCATGGGTGTATATTCCAGGCCAGTGAAATACATAATACCGCCCGCCCATCCGATTACCATGAACATGGTGACAACAGGGGTAATGGCCTTAAGCCAGTCCCGGTATATCACAAGTAAACCTGCAAACACCAATATAAGCCCGGTAAGGGTCATTGCCACCCGGCCTGAAGTGAGTGACCATATCACAGTGGTAAATACCACTGAATTCCCGGTTATTGTCACTTCCACTCCAGGCGGAGGGGACATCCATGCAATATCCTCCCGTACTATACCTGTTAATTCCCTGACACCTTTTAGGCCTATATCAGTGACGGCATTTCCTATGCCAAAGTTCAGCAGCAGCATATTCTTGCCGTGAACATAGCGGTCCTTTTGCATAGGCGGTACCTGCTGGTACAATCGTTCTATATCAGCGCTGTTATCAGGTATGGTACCCCCGTTCATTGATTTAATAATGGGTACAATGCTTGATGCATCGTATATATGCGCCCTTCTTTCAACCTCATGTTCACTGAATTCATCCATCCACCTGAGTACTTCGGGGTCGGCAGAATCATCCACCTTTATTATGATATTCAAGGCATCTGTCCCACCGATAATGTCGCCCAGATGAGCTAAATCGATAAGTGCGGGCATATCCTGGGGCACAAAGGTTTTCACATCTGTCTGTATGGGGACGAATGAGTCTACATACAGGCCGGAAAAACACATCAGCCCTGCAATTCCAAGGACAAGGATGGGATGTTTTATTGAAATGGCAGTTGTCTTTTTCAGGAATTGTTCGATCTTGCTTTCCTTTGGACCATAGCTTGTAATTGGTGATGGTTTTTTTAATTTTGGGGAGTTACTATTGTGATTATTGACGCCTTTTTTGTTATTTTTCTTTTTTATGTGGGTATCAAGTCCGTATATTACAGTCACACCCAGGAACAGTGAGGATAAAAAGCACATGATTATACCGATCAGCAGCAGTTTCCCGAAATCCTGGATCATGGGGACTGATGAGGTGAAAAGTGAAAAGAAGCCAAGTCCTGTAATCGTAACCGCGATAAGCACTGCCGGACCGGTGTGTTTGATAGTCTCGATAACAGCCTGTGCTTCATCCTCGCCCCGTTCCAGTTCTTCTTCTATCCGGTTATGGAACTGGATGGCGTAATCTATGCCAAGGCCTATCAAAATCGGAAATGCTGACATGGAGACCATGCTAAGGGGGATTTTCAGATATCCCATGGCTCCAAAGGTGTAGATGATACCAAGAAGTACAATGGGGAGGGGCAGGAGTTTCCAGCGGACATGCCTGAATGCCAGGTACAGCACTACTAGCATGAGCAATGCCGATATCATCAGCAAAGGAACCATGCTTGTTGTCATCTCATTATTCATTGCAATCGAGAACGCCGGGTCTCCTGTCACAATGACACCATATGCAGGCGGAAAACCCGATTGTCCAGCTGCTATTTCGGTCTCGCGCAGTATCTCGATCCTTTCGTTATCGGTGGAGTCACCTGCCATCTCCACCCATACTATGGTATGGGTATCGTCAGGGAGGAGCATGCCGATGTCAGATGACCGGTTTGCTATGATGGATTGTATCTCACCCTGGTTGTCCGGTATTATGTGCTGTCCTGTCATCTGGTAGTTAGTATCCTTGATAACAGATGCCGCACTGGCAGTCCCCACCACCCCTGGTATGTTCTTTACTTGCTGTTGAAGCCTGTCAATAGCTTTTAGCAACTCAGGTCTTGTTACGTCCCCGCCCTCGACAAGTACGGCTATTGATTCGGTTGCAAAAATTCTCAGGTAGAGGTGGTCATAGTCCTGGTACAGTTTTGAAGTTTTTTCTACAAAGGTTTCTGTACCCGATTCCATTTCGATGTTCTGTGCGCCGTGTATTGAAATCACTATGAGCAGTATTGCTAACAGGACAATTGGTAAGGTGTTGTCTTCGATGAAAATGCCTAATTTTCGAAATGTGTCCTTTATGGTTGGTTCACCTTCGGTTGAATTATCAGTATTTTATGTTCTAAAATTTTGCTTTTCATATTACTACCCCTATATCCAAAGTATTATCAAGGCATGTCAATTTAATATTTTTATTTTTCATATCCATTCAAACTAAACCATAAGTTTCTCCAATATTTGGTATTTTTATAGACGTTTGGATTTTATTATTTCCCACATATTTTAAAAAATTATGGGTAGTTCCATTCATGCTAAACATCATCGGAATTTTCCCAAATGTTCCAAAATGAATAGGTATTACAATCTTTGATTTAACTTCTTCTGTTGCGAGTGCTGCATCTTTTGGGTCCATTACCATTTTAAAGCCAAAAAATCTGTTTCCCCCAATAGGTAAAAATGCTACATCAAGTTTATATTTATTACCGATTTCAGTCATGGAAGGAATAAAAAAAGTATCACCAGCAAAATAGATAGTCTTACTTCCTTCTATAATAAATCCAACACATTTGCCTTGATGTTTGGCGGGAACAGCAGTTATTTTATGTTGTTGGATATTATTAGATTCCCAGCAATCAAGTTCAACAATATTAAATCCCATTTTTCTGACTTTTGAAGAAGTCTTTTTAGGCATTATAACTATACTGGATTTATCAATTTTATTTAAGGCATCATAATCGCAATGATCCAGATGCGTATGTGAAATTAATATCAAATCAATTCGAGGTAGTTTTTCAACAGATATTGCTGGCAGTATTTTTCTTTTCAAACCTGAAAAGCTTGATGAGAAAAAGGGATCTGTAAGTATATTAAATTCACCATATTCTATTAAAAATGTTGAATGTCCAATGTTTGTGATATTTATAAGTTTTTCCACCACCTTATTATTTTTCATAATTTTAAAATTTTATCTTGTGTGTTCATATTACTTTTTTAGAGACTGTCGGAAAAGTACCTAAAAAGCGCTTAAATTGAAACTTTCAAAATTATTATTCCAACTAAATCATCATGCAGCGCCATGTCGAGTTTAGACCGTAAAGCTGAAATATTGAAAAACAAGGCTTTTCCGACAATCTCTTTTACATATTGATTTGCATATCTATACATATTCATTCTTTTCGTACCATTCAATAGTTTTTCTCATTCCTTCTTCCAGACCGACTTTTGGTTCATATTCTAAATCACGCTTAGCTTTTGCAATGCTAAATGACATATTTGAAATAAAGCCTGTTACCATTTCTCCTGACATTTTTGGAGTTCCTCCAAAAACAGAGGCTTTAAGTTCAAATAATGCTGCAAAGAAACGGGCAACAAAAACAGGTATATGTTTTTTGGGAGCCGGGACTTTGAGTATATCTGCGACAGTATCCACCAATTCTGTCATTTTAACTGAAGTGTTATCGCCAATGATATATATGTCTCCAGACTTTCCTTTATCAGTAGCGAGAATCAGGCCTTTGACGGCATCATCCACATAAAACATATGCACCTGATTTTTCCCGTTGCCTACATACATCCACTCTCCTTTTTTTACTGCAGAAAATATCATAAGCGCAGGAGTCACACCCTGTATGTAATCAGCATCACCTTTAATAAGTGGAATTCCATAAACACCGGGAAACCTTACAACAACAATATCTATTTTGTTTGAATAAGACAATACAAGCTTCTCAGATTTTGTTTTTGCACGGGAATATTCAATATTGTTTGGATTGTAAGGATATGTCTCATCTACAGCACCACCGGATACATGTCCCATAACCGCACAACTGCTTAAATGTACAAATCTTTTGACTTTTCCGCTTTCAATGCAGGCCTCAAGTATATTTCCTGTGCCATTAACATTTATTTTGTTGCATATCGCTTTACTCATTCCTACTCTTCCACCACCACCTAAATGAAATATGGTATCAACACCATCTACAGCCTTTCTGAGAGATTCATAGTCCAGCAAATCTCCATAGACTAATTCAACATCCAACTTGTTCAGATAATCTACGGCAATTTTGGGACTTGAAGTTCTAACAAGGCATCTTATTTTTTCTCCTTTTTCAACAAGTTTTTTAGCTAAATGACTTCCGATAAATCCAGTAGCTCCCGTTATCAATACTGTTTTTTGTTTCATATTTGGTTTTCATCTTCTTTTTACATTTTATTTGCGATTTTTTCCAAAACTAAAATAAAGCTTTCCTGTTCGTCTTCAGTGAGGAATTCAATCATCTTCTTGAAAAATATTATTTTCTGTTCTTGATATGATGATATAATTTTCGTCCCCTCCTTTGATAATAATACTTTTACAACTCTTCGATCGCCATGATTTCTTTCCCGAACAACCAGCTTTTTTTCAATCAAACGGTCAATTATGCTTGTTGCTGTGCTAAACCCAATGTCTAAATTCTTGGCCAGTTTGCTCATTGTAAGCTCTTTTTGTTTAGAAACAGATTCCAATGTCAGAAGTTCAGGTTTACTTAAACTTATTTCTCCAGTAAAGCATTCCATAGACGCAAAAACCTTGCTAATTTTATTAAATACCTCTATAATGCGTGTTGTATTCTCTTCTGTGGTCATTCTATTCACCATAAATTATATGACAACTTAGTGGTATTTCAAGTATAAAAAGATTCACATTATGGATTGTACATAAAATGAAATATTAGTCAAATAAAATAAAAAGTAACATTAAATATATTCCTTCAATTAGTATCTTACAAGATACTAAATAGATAATAGGGCTGTTCGGAAGTGCTGGTATCCTGGAAAAGGCATCAATACTAACTATATATCATGGTCCCGATACCAGAATCGGTAAACAGTTCCAGCAGGATGCTGTGGGACTTGCTACCGTCAATGATATGAACTTTTTCAACACCCTGTTCTACCGCAACTGCTGCCGAGCGTATCTTTGGTATCATACCACCGGCAATAGTGCCTTCCTCGATCATGTCCTCAATCCGGTCCAGCCGGATGCGGGATATGCGACTGGCGGCATCATCCGGGTTGCCCAATACTCCGGGTACGTCGGTCATGAGTAAGAGTTTTTTAGCCTTCAAGGCTGCAGCAATGTCTCCGGCAACAGTATCGGCATTGATATTCAGGCTGTTACCCTTATCATCCACTGCTATGGGTGCCACAACCGGTATGTAGTCCTTTCCGGCTGCTATCATGAGTATCTCGGGATTGATGACCTCTACATCTCCAACCCACCCCAGGTCTACCTCATGCTCCCTGCCTTCAAAGGTGACGCGCTGGATGCCTTTTTTCTTTGCCATGATAAGCTGGCCGTCCTTACCTGAGAGTCCCAGCCCTTTACCACCATAGGTGCCTATCAGGGATACGATCCTGGTATTGATATTGCCAACTAACACCATGCGTGCAATCTCCAGTGTCTCATCATCTGTGATGCGCAGTCCTGCCACAAACTCGCTTTTTTTCCCCATCATTTCCATTTTTTGGGTAATCTCGGGACCGCCCCCGTGTACGAGCACGGGATGGATGCCTACATAACGCAGGAGTACCACATCCTGGACTATATCTGCCATGATGGTTGGGTCGACCATGGCGTGTCCACCTACTTTTATTATCATGATGGAGTCATGGAACTCTCTAATATACGGAAGGGCTTCTATCAATACCTGCTCACGGTTTATGTTCATAGTTGTGGACACTCCTGGTCTTCCAGGTTTTATATGTGGTGGTGACATATAAAGGTTTTAATAGTAAAACATATACTGTTCGATTTTATCGAAGTATATTAATCACAACATTTTTATACTATGTAAGATATATAAATTATTGTTGAGCGGTTAAGGTTATTTTCCCCTAACTCCCACCCCCTCTCCCCTTACTCCGCTCAACATACCATTATATTACATTTTCTTGGATTGCGGGTGGATTGTACATATTCAATATATAACTTTTTTCCATGGCATCGAAAGTTTAAACTACTATCCTTTATAATTTATAATTCGATATATGGTATCAACAATCGAGGTATAGTATTTGCCAGAAAAGGATTACCTTACTATTGATAATTTTGACCTTTCAGGAAAAACGATTCTTTGCAGGCTGGACCTGAATTCACCCATGAGCCCTGGAAATGAGATCCTGGATGATAAAAGGTTCAAGGGTTCGCTGTCTACACTTAAAGAACTGGATGATTCGAAATTGGTGCTTATGAGCCACCAGAGCCGGCCCGGAAAAAGCGATTTTACTACAATGGAGCCCCATGCCCGGTGCCTGTCAGATCTGATTGGCAAGGATATTACCTATGTGGATGATATTTTCGGTTCCAAAGCTGTCAAAATGATCAGGAAACTTAAGAGCGGTGATATCCTGATGCTGGAGAATGTCAGGTTCTTTTCAGAGGAAAGCCTGAAACGTACTACAGAGGAACATGCCCGGTCCCATATGGTGCAGCGCCTGTATCCTCTGGCAGATTTTTACTTAAACGATGCCTTTGCGGTCTCCCATCGCTCACACCTGTCCATAATGGGATTTACTAATGTACTTCCCGGTATAGCGGGCAGGTTGATGGAAAAGGAGATAACATCGTTAAGCCGCAGTTGTGATCTCGGTCGTGGAAAATGTGTTTATGTGCTGGGTGGTGCTAAGGTGGATGATTCATTGAAGGTCACTGAATATGTGCTGGAAAATGAAAAGGCTGACAGGGTACTGCTAACTGGTGTAGTGGCAAATATCCTCCTGGCAGCTAAGGGTGTTAATATTGGCAAACCTAATGTGGAATTCATTCAGTCACAGGGATATGGCGACCAGATAGAGTTTGGCAGGAAGCTGCTTGAAAAGTACAGTGATAGGATCGGTCTTCCTGTTGATGTTGCACTGGATAAGAATGGGGTGAGGGTGGAAGAGTCGATCGATATCCTGAATAAGAAGCATCATCCTGATCTGCCTATCCTGGATATCGGGCTGGAGACTATTGTGAAATTCTCAAAAGAGATCAGGAACGCGGGAACAGTAATTATGAACGGCCCGGCTGGAGTGTTCGAAAGGGAGCTTTTCACTCTTGGGACAGTTGAACTCATCGATGCGGCTACTAAATCGGGTTTTAGTGTTATTG
>JAAXOC010000072.1 GCA_014237145.1 ANME-2 cluster archaeon | reverse complement strand
AAAAACATGCCGGTGAAAATATCAGGGCCACTACCGATTATGATGATGCGGTTGCAAATACTGATATTTCCTTCATATGTGTGGGAACACCGTCTGACGATAACGGAAACATCGACCTCGGGATAGTGAAGGCTGCAAGCCAGAGCCTGGGCATTGCAATAGGGAAAAAAGATGGCTACCATGTGGTCGTGGTCAAGAGCACAGTAGTACCAGAGACCACAGAGAAGGTAGTGGTCCCGATAATAGAACGGGCATCCGGCCGTAAACCCGGTGTGGATTTCGGGGCTGGCATGAATCCTGAGTTTTTGAGAGAAGGCAAGGCGGTCCATGATTTCATGCACCCGGATAAGATCGTCATCGGGGCTATAGACCAGAGGTCGGATGATACCATATCTGGCCTGTATGCAGGTCTTAAGTGCCAGATCACACATACCGACCCCAGTACTGCCGAGATGATCAAATATGTCAACAATTCGTTCCTTGCTACAAAGATATCTTTCTCCAACGAGATCGGCAATATATGTAAAAAAATGGGAATAGATACATACAAAGTCATGGAAACAGTTGGCAAGGACTCCAGGATATCGCCAAATTTCCTCAACTCGGGTGCGGGTTTCGGTGGTTCATGTTTCCCAAAGGATGTTAAGGCTCTTATCGGAAAGGCAAAAGAACTTGGATATGAACCTGGATTGCTTGAGTCAGTTATCAATGTCAATGAAGTACAGCCCTTAATGATGATAGACCTGCTGGAGTCCCGCACAGGTGATCTGGAAGGAAAAAGAATCGCTGTACTGGGTCTTGCATTTAAGAATGATACCGATGATATCAGGGAGTCCAGGTCCATACCTGTTATCAGGGCATTGCTGGATAAGGGGGCAAAGGTATCTTCATATGACCCCATGGCAACTGATAATATGAAGGCTATTTATCCTGACATTGAATATTGCGATTCAGCTATCCATGCACTAAAAGGGGCCAACGGCTGCCTGGTCATGACTGAGTGGGATGAGTTTAAAGGACTCTGTTCAGAGTTCAAGGTTATGCGCCGTCCACTTGTGGTCGATGGTCGTAATATGATACAATGTGAATATATCGAATATGTGGGACTGTGCTGGTGAGATGTGGATAAATGCCTTCAAAGCGATGTGAGTTTTTTTAGGATAGATGAAAACCCGGGTAAGGAAGTTTCCAGAATGTCCACTTGCTAAATCTGATACAAAAAGACCTGAGATACACAAAGAATTTGTTGCACATATTAATACATTGGTCATTGGTTAAGGAGTTTGACAGAGTTGGTATGTATTATTTTCCAAAAGACAAATGATTTCATACGATACTCCAATTTGATTTAAATCGAACACAGATGACACGGATTAAACGGATTTTCACGGATTTATTTATTATCCGTGCAATTCGTGTTCCATTACAATATTACTCTTAACCGATGACACATGCATATTAATGATAAGTTTGATGATGTGTCGGATGAAAATATTAAAGTGTGGTTATCTCACATCAAGACAGATGCTATATTGACGCCAAGGATTGAAATATTATTTTCATACATACATTTATATATAAACACTATATATATAAAGTTGTATATTAATATTTAGCATTTTCAAGGAACTGCTAAAATTTATAATATTGCAAAAAACGTGAAGAGTTTGGATTCACACCATATTTGCTGGAATATGGCGGCGTAGTAACGTGTTGATTCCACATAAGAATGCAAACATCACAAAAAAATGAATGGCGGTGCAAAAATGAAAAAACGAATCAACAAAATTCAGATTGTTATTTTGGCGATTATAGTGCTTGCTGTGTATATACTATTCGCAACACCAACAATCTCAGATAAGCCCGAAATGCCTGTAGCAGGGTCATACCATTACTGCACTGATCCTGATCCACCATCGTATGACTTTGGAAAAGTTTTTTTAGGTGGAACAAGAACCTGGACATTCAATATAACTAACTGTGGTGAAGGAATCCTGGAATGGAATGTTAGCGATGACCAAACATGGATAAGCATGGATCCAACCAGTGGAACAACAACCACAGAAACAGATACTGTTACTGTAACCATTGACACCAAAGGACTAACACGTAATACGGAACATACCGGAACCATAACTCTAAATTCCAACGGTGGAAGTAAAACAGGAACCATCCGAGTCTATGTGATATATCCTAATACTGAAGAACAAACGTTAAGCACTAATACAGTGCCATATGCTACAGTGCCATATGCTGCAGAAGCTTATGTCCATTCTTCCAATGATACTGGAGCTGAAAAGAATGTATTTGCTCTGGGGGAGAACGTCTACTGCTATGCGGGAGATCTTCCGGCTAACGACCAGGCTGTGGACATCTATGTAGTTCCAAACAGGGAATGGTCTGTGAATGACCAGATCGGACCTGATGTTGGTGATGGTGTTGAAACAGTATCCACAGATGGTTCTGGAATCATTGATGTTACTCAGATCTGGATTGCACCACTTACAGCCGGAAACTATGACATCATTGTAGACGTGGATCATGATGGAGTATTGGATGCTGGTGAACCGGTCGATAGTTTCACAATAGAAGTGGACATTGAAGAAATCCCAGAGTTCCCAACACTTGCAATCCCAATAATTGCAATGCTTTGTCTGGCATTTATCTTCCAGCGCCGGAAAAACTGAAATATGATGAATAGTGGGATATTTTTGTGAGCGAATGCTTTCTAAAAATGTGCTATATGTAGAGGGGCGAAAAGGAATAAAGGAAGAATATGGGTAAAGGGTAAATATATAGCTGAAATTGAGTAAATAGTGTAAAAATCAGCAAAATGTTTTTGTAAAGACGGAAACATATAGTGAATTAAGCTTGACTGTGTGAAAATTACGGACTAAAACTACAGTCTCATTAAAGAAAGACGGTGAATGAATTTGAATTCTTATTTACATCAGAATAATAGAATCCATGAATCTGCACATATGTATGGAAATAATTCAATCGATAATGATTGTATTATTCTTGAAAATGTTATTCTTGGTTATCCAACAAATAAAATAATCCGGGAATTAGCGAATTCAACAATTCCTATCTCTGAATACGAGTTCAAAGGCACGACAATAGGAGAAAATGCAGTAATACGATCCGGATCTATCATATATTCTGACGTTGAGATAGGGAATAATTTCAGATCCGGACATAATATCCTAATCAGGGAACACACCACTATTGGAGACAATGTTTTGATAGGTACCAATGTCGTAGTAGATGGAAACACAACAATTGGGAATAATGTAAGTATCCAGAGCAATGCATATATTCCAACTAATACGACTATTGAAGATAATGTTTTTATTGGTCCCTGTGCTGTCCTGACAAATGATAAATATCCTATTCGCAAGAAATATAAATTGAAAGGACCAACTTTACGGTTCAATGCATCTATTGGAGCTAATTCAACAATACTTCCAGGTGTTGAGATCGGTGAAAGCGCGATGGTAGCAGCCGGAGCTCTTGTAACAAAAGATGTACCCCCGCGAAAACTGGCAATAGGGGTTCCTGCGAAGATTACAATGTTAAGTGATGAATTATTGACAGTAAATTCGATTTAATTATAAATTATATTATGATCCCCATTGCAAAACCACTATTAGATGAAGATGAGATCAATGCCGCTGTTGAGGTATTAAGATCAGGTAATATTGCCGAAGGCACAAGAGTATCGTTATTTGAACACAACTTCAAAGAATTGATCGGTGTCAAGCATGCAATTGCCGTGAATTCAGGAACCTCAGCTTTACAAATTGCACTTCAGGCAGCAGGGGTAAGACAGGACGATGAGGTAATCACAACTTCCTTTTCTTTTATTGCCACTGCCAATTCCATACTGTATACAAATGCAAAGCCAATATTTGCAGATATATCCCGTGATACTTTCAACATCGATCCGGATGATGTCCTTAACAAGATCACACACAGAACAAAAGCAATCCTGCCAGTACATCTTTATGGACATCCTGCCGAGATGAAAGCTTTAATGGAAATTGCCAGGGACTATGACCTGGTACTGATCGAGGATGCTTGCCAGGCCCATGGTGCACAGTATCACGGAAAAAATGTGGGTTCTTTCGGTATCGGGACGTTTAGCTTCTACCCGACTAAAAATATGACCACCAGTGAAGGTGGTATGATAACTACAAATAATCCGGACATTGATATTTGTGCACGTATGATACGTTCTCATGGTTCAAAACAGCGCTATCTTCATGAAATGTTGGGCTATAACTTTAGAATGACAGATATTTCCGCTGCTATAGGATTGGTCCAGCTAAAAAAGCTTGCTGATTTTAATGCAAAAAGAATTGAAAATGCAAAATATTTATCAGAGGGACTGAAGAATATCCCTGGCATTGAAATTCCTACAATAAGGAAAGGGTGTACACATGTATTCCATCAATATACAATTAGGATAACGGAAGATTATCCAATAGAACGAGACACTCTTGTTGAGAGATTACGAGATCATGACATCGGGACCGGTATATATTATCCCATACCAATACACAAACAACCTTTCTATATGAAACTGGGATATGATGATACCTTTCTGGAAACAGAACTCGCTGCAAAGCAAGTGATCTCACTACCTATTCATCCTGCAGTATCAAAAAAGGAATTGTCATATATTATTAAAACAATTTGTGAGGTTATAGAATGAGAGTAGGAGTTATTGGCGTCGGAGCTATGGGCCAGCATCATGTGAGGATCTATAATGAGATGGCTAATGTTGAACTTATAGGCATATCCGATGTTTCAGAAAGCAGGGTAAATGAACTTTCCAGTCAATATGGAGTCCCTGGCTTTATTGATCATACAGAATTGCTTAAACAGGATCTTGATGCTATCAGTATAGCTGTGCCAACAACGTTACATAAACAGGTCGGACTGGATGCCATTGCATGTGGGATCAATATATTGATAGAGAAACCCTTATCCGATACCATTGAAAACGCAAAAGACCTGGTTAATGCTGCTTCCGATGCCGGAGTAAAACTCATGGTCGGGCACATCGAAAGGTTCAATCCGGCTGTAATGAAACTAAAACATTTAATGGATTCGGGGTTGCTTGGAAAGATTGTCTCCA
>JAAXOC010000071.1 GCA_014237145.1 ANME-2 cluster archaeon | reverse complement strand
TGCTCCGCTTTTGTAGGATCGATCTTTTCCAGGTTATCTATTATGACCAGCACCTGCCCTCCGGTTTTTTCAATCTCTGAGATGGTGTCATTAATTATATTGACCAGTTCTGAAACACGTGGTTCGATTTTTTTTCTGGTCTCGACCCTGGTAGTTGTTTCGCTTTTCATTCTCCCCATAATTTCAAGAAGATTAAAGGGTACTTTAAGACCGATCCCACCCCCCACTCCTTTTTCCTGGATAATTGATTCTATAATGGAACTGCCCCAATTATTTACCCTTTTCAATAGGGTTTGACCAAGATCGATTTCATCATTATCTGCCTTTTCCAGCATTTTCGTAAGCATGGAAAACAGGACATCAGTATAGTTTACATCATTTTGATCCAGTAAATCTAAAACATTATAATGTATAATAAAAAACCGGCTATCTAAATTTGATACAAGCCTGTTTAAAGTGGTTGTCTTTCCTGACCCGCGATGCCCTGTAAAAAGAAGCTTGATCGGTTCTCTTGTTTCCAATCCCAATTCAAGGCGATTTTGTAGATCCTTGATGTTGATTTCATTTTGGTCTATTTCAACATAATATTTTTTTAGATCATCATTTAACAGGACTTCATCAGGATTAAATAAGTGATAAATATCCCTAATATTTTCGGCCATTATTAGCACAACCTATGCCTATATTGCAACACATCCTTATTAATATATATACTAAATACACTTCTGCTAATAAAAGTGAAAGTATTTGAAAAATTTGATAGCATATCGTTCATAGATACCCTTTAATTGAGGTCACAGTCATGGTGTACAAAATAGGTGGCACTGCCGAGCAGGAGGCTGCCGAATACATTAGGGAGCATGTGACCAAGCCTGTGGTGGGTTATGTGGTAGGGATAAGCACGCCGCCGGGCAAGACCATGAGCCATGCCGGTGCCATTATCAGCAGGGGGCGGCGGGACTGCGAAGGAGAAGATCGAGACGCTGGAGGGTGCGGGGGTTGTAGTAGCACAGCAATTCCCGGTCTCTTATTTTGTTTTCATCCAAGCGGTCTGGAATAATACAACTGCAAGTCATTGATTATCCTTTTGACGTAGCGAGTAGAAGCACACAATATCATAAAATGTTTACGAAAAAATGAATAAACAGGCCTTCACTTGTATGCGTTTACAGCCATAACGTGAATTGCTGGTTGTGGCAGGCAGTCCTGGGGATGTAGCTGCGAAGGTGAAGAGGGTGGTCTGAGTAAGTCTGTGTGTTAAGAACTGATGGACCTGAGGTTCTCTTCGCATAAGTTGATAATCCTCGGGTCCTTTATCTCCTCTTTCCGATCACCAGCGCCTTTTGGTAATACTCTATTGCCTTTTCCACCTGCCCCAGATTAGAGTATGCCAGCCCGAGGTTTCCGAGGACAACACCTTGGCTTTGCGGATTGTCTAAAAGAGATGTATCGTTAAAGTGGTCTTTGGGTAATAAATCAAGGTATAGATCAATAAGTGTTCTACTGTTTCCCCACCTGTCTAGATCTTCATGTATATTATTGTCCATTATTATATTTAAAGCTTTATTATAATCTTCTGCCCTGCAGGCATGATAATGTGCTTCCAATAATGGCTGGAAATCTTCTTTGCTCGAAGGTTTTTCTGACAGTGGAATGGAGATGTAGTATTGCATGGCAATTTTATGGACATCTTTCTTATTTTCCAGATCATTATATGCAAATTCCCGTACCAGGGGATGAAGCCAGTAACTCCCATCATGGTCGGTTTCCAGGAGGGACTTGTCAATAAGGTTCTCAATGGCATCAACGGATGTGGTTGCAGTGAACATGTTCTCAATTGCTTCTATGGGTTCGGACTGCCTGAAAACCGACATGCGCTCAAGAAGTTCCTTTTCATCCCCTGCCAGTTTGTCAAACAGTCTTCGAGCTATCTTGATAGTACTTTCTTTATGTCTTTTGAACATAGTGAGATCTTTTATGATAACTTTCACACCGAATTTTTTAACCAGACCTATCAACAATTTCAGAGCCAGAGGATGACCATCTACACTTGAGGCCAGTTCTTCCAGTTGTGATTGTTCTACCTTATCAAGTCCATTCTTTACCAGATAATCAACGGCAAAATAGGCTTTCAGACCTCCGAGTTTGTGTTTTTTATCCTCCAATATGTCAATAAGACTTCCACCATCTGCAAGTACTGGCAAGGTCCGGCTTGTTATGATGATTTTTGCTTGGTGAGAGCTGTCCCGTAATGAGGTAAACAGTGAATCAATCCCAGGATCATGGAAATTCATATTCTCATTCAGATCTGTTTCGAGATTATCAAATATAACCCATAGAAAGTCTCGTTTCCTAAGTTCGTCTATCAATCTATTGATATCATTCTGTCCGGCTTCCCGTCCCTCTTCTTTAAATTGTGCAATCAGTGGTGCGTTCATGTATCCGGCCAATTGTTCAAGCACATCGCCCAACGTGGCACTAGGTCTCTTAGCAAAATCAAACCAGAAAGGCAGGGGAACATTTGCAGGTCTGGTTTCAACAAGTGCCAGTGCCAGTGTTGTCTTTCCTATACCACCCATCCCACTGATGAACAGGATGTGGTGATTTTGGAGGTAAGTTATATGTTGAGTCAATTCATCTGCCCTGTTTTCAGTGACAAACTCCCTGAGCCGTGTTGGATATCCTGGAAGGGTTGAAGGAGTGGTTTTGCAAGTTCGTATTTGATCATATGGACTCTCTGGTGTTGCTTCTCCCTGCGAGCCTCTAAGGGGTGCAACTCCTTTTATGCCTGATACTAACCGGTGGAAGGCTTCAGCATCATCAATACCTTTTCTGAAGTCCACCCATGTTCTTAGTCCAAGAAAATCACCTACATTGAAGTCTTTTGCGCTTGGAAGCAGCACTGGAATAACCCGAAAAGATGTGTCTGCAGTCTGGCGGTTTAGGGCTCGTTCGATCTCTTCTTTGAACCAGCCCATTGATGCTTGTTCACTAATACATACAACACATGATTTTGCATGGTTAAGGCCACATGCCATGCCTTGCTGCCAAGGCTCTCCAGGCACAAGAATCCATTTATCAAGCCATACATTCAACTTTTTCCTATCTTCGAGCTGCTTAGCTAGTTCCTCCACAAATTCTGCATCACTATGTGAATGACTTAGAAAAACGTCATAAATTTCTTCAGATTCTATAGACATGCTCCTCTCCTTTCTGAATCCCTTTCACACATTATCAAGATTAGATTATATCTTTGTCCTTTTAATCATTTATCTACTTCTATAAGTCTTTCCATAGATACAAGCGCACCACTGGGCAAGACCATGGGCCATGGCGGTGCTATTATCAGCGGGGGCGGCGAGACTGCGAAGGAGAAGATCGAGGCGCTGGAGAGTGCGGGGG
>JAAXOC010000070.1 GCA_014237145.1 ANME-2 cluster archaeon | reverse complement strand
CGAACGCCGATAAACGCGGATACGCTACCTGAAAATCTGTGTTCATCTGTGTTTATCTGTGGTTTAATTAAATTCACCAACACGAATTGTAACGGTCTCTATTTTAAGGTCGATCAGTACAAAGCATTTCAAAATATAATTCTGAAAAACAAGATCAACATAAAAATGCTCCTCATCCATTGTAATGCGCTTTTGTCTTGCCACGAAAGAAAATCCTTTACCCAATTCCAATAAGAAATGCTGCAAATGCTCGATCAAAGCAGATTCCAGGTCTCTTTCAAGTAATCTTTCACTTTGGGGCAACCCCAAAAACTCAAGAACATAAGGGTCTTTGACAAGATCATCAGGTCTCGCTAATTGCTGGCCCTTTTTTGCCAGGGACAGAACGCTTTCTTTATCTTTACTCAAAGCCAGTCTTTCAAATAAAAGCGAATTTATCTGCCTGTCCAGTTCTCTTGTTGACCAGTTATTGTTGGCGCATTCGATCTCATAAAAAGAGCGTTTCACAGGGTCATCTATCCTGATAAGAAAACGGTAATGTGTCCAGGATAATTTGGAACTCACTGCGTTCCAATTTGGATATACCTTATAGAACTGCCGCATAAATCTTAAGTTACGTGAATTAAAATTCATGCCGTATTGTTCTGTTAATCTTTCAGAAAGATTATTGATTATCGATTTACCGTACTCTGCCCTTTATTGTCCCATCTGCTCTTCTTCGATGATCTCCTTACCTATACTCCAATATGATTGGACCATTGTGTTATTGATTGTGTGGGCAATTTTATGTTTTGCGTCCTCGATTATCGAAGAAACACGGTCAAAAACTGCTCGAATCGATCAATATCATTTGAGATCATAATGTCGCACCTTTTAATGCCATCCGGTCCATAAGATGATGCTGCTGGTGGGGACCTCTTTTGATCCAGTCCGTTTCCTGGAGGACAAGGAGCTTCATTTGCTTCATTTAGATTTATCCTCCCATCATTATTGCTCTACAATTCCATTTCAAGCAAACGGTTATCAGAAGTTTCAATATCCTGCAGGATCTTCAAAACCTCTTTTTTAGTTGCAATTCCCTTGATCAGTAATCCATGAAAAATTGCACCCGCTGTTATGACGTTAACACCAGATTCCTTTGCCATAGATACGGCTTTTTTGTCAAAAGATGAAAATAAGAACCCACGTTTTCTACAAACAACCATACTTTCTATTTCACCCTTTCCAATTTTAGAGTGCTCTTCCTTAAGCTTCAGGTAATCTCTTTGCTCTTCCCCTGAAACAGTGACTAACTCTGCCTTATCAAATATCTCATCGGGAAATGCATATCCGTGCATCAAAGGGGCCTGCAGCTCTTCATAAACCATTGGCGTTATTCCGACTTTTCCAAAGAGCTGTACCAGAACCTCAAAATGTCCTGCATTTGCAAACGCACTGGCAATATCAGTATCAAGTATGAGCAATCATATCAACCTTAATCCGCTTTCGATATCTTCTTTTGAGCCAATATAACTGCTAACCTTTAACCCCCTCACTTTTAGTATTTCCTTGAAATCTTCCATATCCATACCCGCTATTTCAGCAGCTTTTGAAAGCGAAACTTCCTCCTTCAAATAAAGTTCAATAGCCATCTCGACCTTCAACCCCGGCTTCAAATTTAAAAGAGCTCTGAATGCATCCTCAACGAGATTATCAACACTCTTGTAATATTTCGGTACCAAAACTTCTGGAAGACTCTTTGATAAATACATACTCATATATTATACCTTCCACATTATAAATAACTCTATACTTTCAATCATTATCTCATTTTCTTTTGACAAAGCACAATTCCAAAATCCAGTGATCTCAAAAATACTATTAGACGCAGATTTATGCTGATTAACGCAGATGCAACCTTAAATCTGCGTAAATCTGCGTGAATCAGCGTCTTGGAAATAACTGGAAAATGGGACAGTGTCTTTTGACAATTATCATATTAAAACTCAGCGCTACTGTTAATATTCTCCTGATTATCAACAAACCATTCATGCACCTTTTCCAATCCATCCTCGAATTTCATCTGCGGTTTATAATCCAGCAGTCTCTTTGCCTTATCGATGGATGATAAGAGCCTGTTTTTAACATCCCAGTCCCTTCTCTCCATATAAACGATCCCCGACTTATTACCCGTAATCTTGTTGACCATATTTGCCATATCAATAACCCTCTGCTCTTCACCCGACCCAAGGTTAATTGCCTCGCCAACTGCCTATTCCTTGATCCCCATTGCCAGCAGGCCGTTTATAATATCGTCAACATATGTCCAGTCCCTGGTCTCTGTTCCATCACCCGTGATGGGCAGTGGTAAGCTGTTCATAGACCAGTGCATGAAATTAGGTATGACAGTGCGGTATTTCCCTGGCACTTCGCCCGGACCGAACACATTAAAGAACCGCGCATTAACAATAGGGAGCCCGTATAGGTTGTGGAAGTAGTTCGTGTATAACTCACCCAGCAATTTTGTCACCTGGTATGGTGTATGCAGACTGATAGAAACATAATGTTCCTTAAAAGGCATTTTTGATTCAAGACCATAAACCCCGCAGCCTGAAGATGAATACACCAATCGTTCCACGCCGACAAGCTGGGCATATTGTAATACCTTCAGGGTACCGATCCCGTTTATCATCAGGTCAGTCTCAGGATTATCCACGGAATTCTGGTTGGCAAAATGGGCTGCCAGATGGAATACATAATCGGGTTTTTCCTTATAAGCACGCTTTAGCATTTCATCATCAAGAATATCCCCATTTATAAATGCAACATTTTCTGCATCCGGAATGTTCCATTCATAAGCAGACGACAGATTATCAAGAATAATAACTTTTTTTGCATTCAATTCACATATCTTCTTACACAGGTTACTGCCGACACATAAGGCACCACCGGTTACTAATACAACTTTATCCTCGTATTCTGAATACACATCTTCCACTTTAATCACCCATTCTGTAATACCACTTCATCCATTCCACTGTTCTTTTGATACCTTCTTCAGGAGTGACCTTTGGGTCACGTTTCAAGTCTTTTATTGCTTTTGAACAATCGATAGTTTTTATATTTGTCGTAAAAGGCTCTGCCTCCTCATAGGTTACAATGGAATCGTCCTTTCCGACAGCGTTAAGGATTATATCTGAATATTCCTTGATATCCCGCTCCCATTCAGGTTTCCCGGCTACATTATATACCTCACCAGAAATGAAATTGTCCACTATGTTGGCAAAAGTCCTTACAGTATCTTCAACATAACGATTATTCGCTTATGGCCTTTATAGACAACATAGGGCTTGTCATGTAAAGCGTGATAGATGAACTTTGGAATAAAACCCCTGTATGGAGTAAAATGCTCCTCTGGACCATAACAATTTACAGGCCTGACCCTCACAGTCTCAGTACCGAACATCTTGGCTGAATTCATGCACATCAATTCCCCGGCCCACTTTGTGATCGCATAGTCATTCATCTGGTATGTATCTATGATAGGATTTTTTTCCATTACATCTTCTGTCATGATACCATTGTAGTCTACATATACTTCAGCACTTGAAAAGAAGATCATCCTGAATTTCAGTTTCTCCTGCAGGCGAAGCATGTGTTTTGTCCCTATAACATT
>JAAXOC010000069.1 GCA_014237145.1 ANME-2 cluster archaeon | reverse complement strand
TCGGCAGTCACCCGTATCTTGGGCTCTGTACCTGATGGCCTGACCAGCACCCATCCGTTCCCGGTAGCCACCCTGATCCCATCAATGGTACTGACCTTTCCAAGGGAAGATAATTCACCTGCGATCTCTGCCATTGCCCCCTCTTTTCGCTGGTCAGGACAGGCTATACCGATCCTCCTGGTCTGGTACATAGGCAATTCATCAACAATTTCAGAAAGTTTCCGGGTGCCCATGATCTCTATTAATCTCACAGCAGCATATATGCCGTCCGGGCAAAAGGAAATTCGGGGGAATATCCAGCTTCCTGAGGGTTCGCCTCCAAAAGCGCCTCCTTCCTTTTTCATTGCCTCGGCCACGTAAACGTCACCAACCCTGCTTCGAATGATACGGGTATCTGGGAGGGCATCATCCACTATCATGGATGTATCCACAGGAACAACTATACTGTCAGCCTCTTCATGAGCAGCAAAGATCGCGAGTAACTGGTCGCCGCCCACGAACCTGCCCTTATCATCTACAGCCATCATCCGGTCGGCATCACCATCATGGGCTATACCCAGATCCGCACCCCAATCTTTTACAGTCTGCATAAGAAGCCCTAAATTCTCCTCTATTGGTTCCGGGTTCCTTGCACGGAAATGACCGTCCGGGTTGGAGTTCAATGCAAGTACCCGGCACCCCAGCCTTCGAAGCAGGAAAGGTGTGATCACTGACCCGGCCCCGTTGCCGCAGTCAATCACGACCCTTAGACCCTGCAAATCACCTGAATGTTTCATTATAGCTTTTATATGGTCCTCAACAGCATTTCCGTAGATGTTTATATCACCGATCCCATCCCATTTCGCAAGTAAATATTTGGATGATGCTACAGCCTCTTCTATCCCTTCCTGCTGCCGGCTGTCAAAGGCCATTCCATCAGGATTCCATAGTTTCATCCCCACATATTCTGCAGGATTATGTGACGCAGTTATCATAATCCCCAAACTGTAGTTCCTGGCACCATATGCAAGGGTGGGCGTGGGTAGCATACCTAACCGGGTAACATCACACCCGGCAGACATCAGGCCGGCTGCAAAAGCTTCTTCTATCATCATCCCGGCCACCCTTGGGTCCCGTGCTATAACAGCACACGAGCAACCCTTTCCTACAGCTTTTGCTACATTGAGTGCCAGTTCCGGCGTGACATCAACATTGGTAATTCCCCTTATTCCCGAAGAACCGAATAATCTCATTACATCACCTATTCCACTGTAACGCTCTTGGCAAGGTTCCTGGGCTTATCAATGGAACATTTCAGTTCCAGTGCTGTATAATAAGCCAGTAGCTGGACAACCACAGAAGAAAGTAGTGGAGTCAGCATCTCATCAGTCTTTGGGATGGGAATTACAAAATCCGCAAATTTCTCAATCTCACAATAGTCGTCGCAATCTACTATAGCAATTACTGAAGCATCCCTTGCCGTTACTTCTTTGATATTACTGAGTATTTTATCATATGTATGACCCTGTGGAGCAATGGCCACTACTGGTACGTCCTTTGAAATCAGGGCAAGTGGCCCGTGTTTCAACTCTCCGGCTGCATATCCCTCGGCATGGATATATGAAATCTCCTTCAGTTTAAGAGCGCCTTCCAGTGCCACAGGATAATTGATATTGCGACCGATAAAGAAATAATTTTTAGCTTTGACAAACATTGATGCACATTCATGGATAGTTCCGACATCTTCAAGGATACGGCTTACATGTCCGGGAATCTTGCGAAGTTCTGACATTAGCATCCTTGCCCTGTCAACATCCATCCTGGACCTTGCTCTCGCAAAATGGATAGCCAGCAAGTACAGCACCACCAGTTGTGAAGTGAATGACTTCGTGGCAGCCACGCCGATCTCAGGCCCGGCCCTGGTGTAGATAGTATGGGATGTATCCCTGGAAATAGTACTGCCTATCACGTTTGTGATTGCCAGCGTCATACAGCCGTATGATTCTGCCTCGCGTATGGCCGCAAGCGTATCTGCGGTCTCACCGGACTGGGTGATCGCGATTACCAGGGTAGATGGGGCAAGTACCGGGCTGGAATACCTGAACTCAGAACCTGTATCCACATCAGTATGTATGCCAGCCAGTCCTTCAAACAGGTACTTGCCCAGCAACCCGGCATTATATGACGTACCGCAAGCAATGATCTCGATCCTCTGGAACTGCCTGATCTCATTACGGTTAAGTCCCAGTTCCTCGAAGTTGACATCTCCTTCAAGTTCATGCAGACGCCCTGTCATGGTCTCATGTATGGACCTTGTCTGTTCGTGTATCTCCTTTAACATAAAGTGGGGATAACCGGCCTTTTCAGCAGCTTCCAGGTCCCATTCTATTATGTTTTCCTCTTTTTCCAATGGGTTACCTTCCATGTCGAATACCCGGACCGAATCCTGTTTTACTGAAATGAGCTCCATGTTGTCAATATATATGATCCGTTTAGTGTATTTCAGGATGGCGGGAATATCAGAGGCTATAAAATTCTCATTCTTGCCCAGTCCTATGATCAATGGGCTGTCCTTCCTTGCAGCTATCAGTTCATCTGGATGTTCATTGCTCAGTACTCCGATCGCATAGGAACCACGGACATGTCCCAGTGCAGTACCAACAGCCTGACGCAGGTCGTCTGTATAATACTTATTGATCAGGTGGGCAAGCACTTCAGTATCAGTATCAGAAATGAAAACAAACCCCTCTGAAATCAATTCAGCTTTCAGTTCCTGGTAGTTCTCTATGATCCCATTGTGCACCACGCAGATTTCACCTGAACAATGTGGATGTGCATTTTGGGTTGTTGGTCTTCCGTGGGTGGCCCACCTGGTATGACCTATACCCACACGGGATGAAATTCCTGGAATGATTGATTCGAGTTTTGATATCTCTCCTTCTATCTTGAATATCCTTGCTTTTCCTTCATCATCAATAATAGCCATACCGGCAGAATCATATCCCCTGTATTCCAGCTTCCTGAGGGATTCTAAAAGGATATTTACAGTATCTCCCTCCCCTATATATCCTACGATTCCGCACATTATTTGCTCAGTCCATTTAGAATTCAGAATACTTTTGAGTTCCTGGGTATATACCTGGAAACATTTACCCCGGATGCAATACTGCATCCAGTGGATATCATTTTGCCAGGTTCGGTTAAAACCTTGTGTTTGATGTTGTTTCCGTCACCGATTACGGTACCAAGTTTGGCAGCTATGTGAAGAATGCCTTTCATTTCGATAAAAAAATTCTCTTTTGTTTCAGTAATGAAATGGGAACCTATACTGTTGTGGGCACCGAGTATTGAATTAGATATATATGAAAATGCACCCACCCTGACATCGTGCATTATTATGCTGTTCTTTATCAGGGCTGACGGCTCAATAATTGAATAATTACCAATGGTAGTTGAAGGAAGTACTACTGCATTCGGACCGATCTCGCAATTTTTTCCTATTACTACAGGCCCAAGGATAAACGAACCTGGATGAATGACTGTATCCTGACCTATGCTTACTCTACCCCTGACCACAGCTCCTTCTTCGATTGTGCAGTCATTTACTGTAGGTTCGAACCGATCAAGCAGATAGGCATTTGCCTTTAGTAAATCCCAGGAATGTACGGCATCCAGCCACATGGCTTCTGAATGGACCATGTTAACGTTCTTACCGTCGTCGATCATCTGCTGGATAGTATCGGTGATGGCATACTCACCAGTCTCGGAAATAGAGGTTGCTTCTATGTAATCAAAAATATCAGGATTAAAAATATATGTCCCGGTATTCACATTATGGCTCAGGTCTTCTGTTGTCTTTTCGATGATATTCATCACTTTGTTTTTTTCAGAGACCACTACACCATATCCTTCAGTATGCTCTCTGACAACGGTCAGTATAGTCACATCACCAGATCTACCGGCAAGGATATCAGATATAGTACCAGCTTCTATAATATTATCACCATTTAGGACTATGAATGCATCATCCACATGGGACGACACCTGTTTTATGGCATGTGCAGTGCCGATCTGGCCTTTTTGCTCTACATAAGTAATATTTACCCCAAAATCCACTCCATCCCGAAAATGATCCATTATTCGCTCTTTTTTGTATCCTACGACCATAATTATGTCATTAATACTGCATTTGAAAAGAGCATCAATAATATGTTCCAGGATTGGCTTGTTTGCCACAGGCAACATTACCTTTGATCTGGTGAGTGTAAGGGGGCGGCATCTCAATCCTTCTCCCGCTCCAAGTATTACGGCTTTCATATTAATTCTTATCTATCTATACATTTGAACAATATAAATCATTGGTAGAATAGTCATATTTTTTGGTATGAAATAGTATGGGATGTTGAAAGTAGATTACAATCCAGTATCTCCGGGCAATATCCCTCATTAGGTCCAACTTAAGGAAATGCTCACATCGTTCGCATTTTTCAAACCTGCCGGAAAGTATATACTTTCCGATACGAAAACAAAATTAAAAAATTATTAAGAGATGCGATATTAGCCGATAGATTAATCAACCTTATCTGCATAATGAAAGCCCCTATAATGATCTTGATTTCAATAATAATCTTGATTTGTAATAAATTACTAATATCATCTCATGAATATGGAGGATAATAATGACAACAGTGTATGATATTCCTGCAGATATACTGATTAAGAATGTAGCACAGAAACTTAAAGATGAAAATTTCGTACAAGCCCCTGATTGGGGATCACAGGTTAAGACCGGTGTCCACAAGGAACTGTCTCCAATGGACCAGGATTGGTGGTACACCAGGTGTGCATCAATAGTACGCCGGATTTACATTGATGGTCCTACCGGTGTTTCAAGGCTCAGGAGCTTTTACGGCGGAAAGATGCGCAAGGGCTCAGCATCCCCACATCACGCAAGAGGTAGCGGTTCTGTTATAAGGGCAGCACTTCAACAGCTTGAAAGTGCGGGTTTTGTCAAATCTGTGAAGAAAGGCCGGGTAATTACTCCAAAGGGTCAGTCCTTACTTGATAATATTGCATATGAGGCAAAGTCAGGATTGCTGGAGCAATACCCTGGTATTGATAAATATTAGGTAATCCCGAATAGAATTATTTTCAGGAGGTTGTGTGATGGCTGAAGATGAACTGGAAGCTATTAGACGTCGAAAAATGGAATTGTTAAAGCAGCAACAGGCACAAATGCCAGATCCACAGGCTGCTGCCCAGCAAGAACAGGCCATGGCCGAAATGGAAGCAAGGAAACAGGCCATCTTACGCTCAATCCTGACACCCGAAGCTAGGGAGCGATTGAATACATTAAGGATGACAAAGCCTGAACTTGTGCAAAGTGTGGAGGCACAGCTTGTTGGACTGGGACAATCGGGTAGGTTGCAGGATAAGATAGATGATGCTAAATTGAAAAATCTCTTATTTCAATTACAACCCAAAAAACGTGAGATGAGCATAACCCGGAAATGAAGGCTTGTGTATTGTTCAGTAGCGGCAAGGACAGTTCCCTTGCAGCTATCCTGCTGGAACCATTTTTCGATGTGGAACTTGTAACTATCAATTTCGGTATTGTGCCCACGCATGAATTCGCACGTCAATCTGCATCCAGGCTTGGATTCCCCCACAATGTGATAATGCTACAGTCTTCCCTGATCGAAGAAGCTGCTGCAATGTTGGCTGAAGACGGGTTTCCCGGACGAGCGATCAACTATCTTCACCAGAGCGCACTTGAAGCCGTGTGTTCAACACCGGACACTACTATCGTGGCCGACGGCACGCGCCGGGATGATAGGGTGCCTATGCTTTCCCCTGCGCAGGTGAGAAGCCTGGAAGACAGGCACAATATCAAGTATATCCGTCCGCTTTCAGGCTACGGCCGGTCTGCGGTTGATGTTTTGGTGGACGCCCATCTACAGGTTGTACAGGGAGAAAGTGACAGTGTAGAAAAGGCTGATTATGAAGTAGAACTCAGGTCATTTATACGAAAACAATATAACGAAGGTGATAGTATGGTGGAGCGTTTATTTCCAGGACATATACAATCACGCGTAACAGACAGGAAATATTTATAATATCTCAATAATCAATGAAGGTGTGTTAATATGAGTAAAAAATCAAAAGGTAAGAAGATAAGGCTGGCTAAAGCCCATAACCAAAATCATAGGGTCCCATCATGGGCCATAATCAAAACTAACAGGGCTGTAGTGACTCATCCTAAACGCCGGCACTGGAGACGCAGCAGTCTGAATATTGGATAAAGGGTGAACAACATGGTAGATACAGGTGAAGAGCAGGTTTATACGATTCCACTCAGGGCAGTAAAGTATGTGCCCCGCTGGCAGCGCAGCAAGAAAGCAGTGAGTGAGGTTTTCAGGTATCTTGAGCGGCATACGAAAACTGACAGGAAATTGATCAGGATGAATCCTGAAATCAGTGAAAAAATATGGGATCGTGGATCAGAGAAACCACCATCGAAGATCAGGGTCAAGACCATGAAGTTCGAAGATGGGGTCGTGGAAGCCGAGCTCGCTGCCGAGTGAAATTGACAATGTCCTTTTTTTTAAGGATATAATCACTTTTTTTATAAATGGCTAACCAGACCAATTTTAGAGGTAATTCGGTCCTCGGTGTATATGCCAGGTGCACCGAGGATTTTATCTTATTACCAAGGGAAGCAGACAGGCAGTTCAAACAGGTAATTGGGGGTGCCCTGGATGTGGATGTAATTCCCACATCTATAGACGGGAGCAGCATTATAGGTTGTATGTGTTGTGGGAACAGTAACGGGCACTTAATATCTAAAAGAGTAAATGATGCTGAACTAAAAGAGATCGGGAAATATGTGCGTGTTAAACGGCTGGAGGGCATTCTCACGGCAGCAGGTAATAATATACTTGCGAATGATACTGCAGCCCTTGTAAATCCTAATATGCCAGACCGGGCCGTGGAAGAGATCGGTGAATTCCTGGACGTGGAAGTGTATAGGGGCACTATCGGCGGACTCAATACTGTGGGGATGGCCGCTACTGTAACCAATAAAGGGGTACTGGTACATCCCAGGGCCAGCAAATTCGAACTTGATAGGCTGGATGAGATATTTTCACTTCATGTGGATATCGGGACAGTGAATCTGGGTTCTCCGCTGGTCGGGTCGGGACTGCTGGCTAATTCAAAAGGATATGTTGTAGGCAGGGAAACCACAGGGCATGAGATGGGGCGCATTGAGGATGCGCTGGGATATCTCTGAAAACTATTGTTTCATTTCGTTTATTATTTTGATGATCTGTTTGATATCAGTGATGATGATATCGGCTTCTGAAGAAAGCTTTTCCATGCACATACCTGTCTGCTGGATTGATAAAACACCCAGGTCTGAAGCTCTCAACGCCAGTATGTCATTGATGCCATCACCCACCATGACCACTTTATCGTATTGTTTTTGAAGAGATTTAATTACCCATTCCTTCTTCTGCGGCGTGGCCACATCATAGACACGCTCAATAGGTATTTCGACCAACCTGGCAAGGTTCTCCAGGTTACGCATGCTGTCACCTGAAGCAATATATGCATCAATTTCCATACTTTTTAAGGTATTAAGTACAGCCGGAGTATTAGTAAATGGCCTGCCAGCTGTGCTTACAGTATATACTATGCCCTGGGATTCAATGTCAATGACAAATCCTATGCCCAGGTAAAAAACATCAGGGCATTTTAGCTTGATGGCATTTACGACATCATGGATGTCCTGCATGCTGGTCAAGGTATCGTTCTTAATGCACTGTGCTGCGTCATCAAGAGTGATAGGACTGCTCGAACAGCTAAGGTCGATCCTGATCTTATTATCTGTCAGGAATTCGTATATTCGTTTTGTGGACTGGCAGTTCATGATCTTGTCAGGGTCGGTATGGATGATCACTAATCCACAGCTTGGTTTTTTGGTTACAAGGTCAGTTGTGATGATTTCATCGATATATTTACTTGTGACCGTATCTTTTGCCACCCTGTACATGTGCAGTAATGTACCTGCACTGTCAAATACAACAGAAATACTTTCATGCATTGCAGTGAAAGACCATTTAGTTATATAACTAATTTTCTACAACTAAAAAAAGAGGGGATGAATACCTGCAAGGAAATTTGTATTGAGGGATAGTTAATAGATAGGACATGAAATATGGTAGGTATATTGGATAACTATCTTGGGGTGATGCAAGTATCCACATTTTATCATTATTATTCATGGTATATATAATATATGGTCAATTCAGGAAAGTGAAATGTAAATAAAGAAAAAACGGGCGCAGAGGGATTTGAACCCTCGATCTTCAGCTTAGGAGGCTGCTGCCATATCCAGGCTTGGCCACGCGCCCACGATGATTGTGGACTTACTCTAAACTGGTTATTATGTAATAAATATTACCCCTGAAACAAGAAAATCCTCCCCTCGGTTGGATTTACCTGTAAGATAAAAGTTATACTCTATGCACAATGAAAAAACCTCACCAGGTGACCAGAGTGAATTATGTGCGATATGTTTATTATTGTTAAAGATATTTAAGGATAAAAATTATCATTCTAATCATAAAGGAGCAATTAAATGCAGTATCAAGGTAGATCGAAACGTAAATTCACAGGTGGACGGCGCATCGCCTCGAAGGGTAAGAGAAAATCTGAATTGGGCCGGGAAGCAGCTGACCCCCACCTGGATGAAACCAGGCGAAAAAATGTGGATACCCTGGGCGGCAACAGGAAGGTTCGCCTGCTTAGGTGCAATGTGGCAAATGTGGCAGATCCGTCAAACAATACAACCAGGCAAGTGTCCATCGAGACTGTAGTTGATAATGAAAGCAACAAGCACTACGTAAGAAGGAATATCTTATCCAGGGGCGGCATTGTCAAGACCGATATAGGAAATGCCCGGATAACCAGCCGTCCAGGTCAGGATGGTGTGGTGAATGCAGTACTGATTAAGGAGTAAATCTTTGTCCGGCCGGTATAATATCTGTCGAAATGATATCGGTCGGAATGATTCTTTAGGGTTGTATTTTTTTTGAGTGTTTTTATCGAAATTTTCTATCGAAATTTTCTATCGAAATCTTCTATCGAAACAAAATCCAAAAATATATGTCTTTTGGCATCACAGCACTTTTTATTGTATATCAGGGGTGAGCACTCTGGCATTTGAGGATATTGGTGAGATATTAAAAAAAGAACCGGACGATGCTGCTAAAGCCGTACTGAAAGAAGTTGAATCTATTTACGGCGAGGTACCTTATATACTTCAGTTCATGGAAGATAAACCTGATCTGCTGATACCTAAGGTGCTATATGACAATTCCATAATGAGGGAGTTCAAGCGGCTTGACCATCGGACCATTGAGCTTATCAGTATTGGTGTCTCGGCCGCACTTCGCTGTACCCATTGCCTGGACATGCACCTCAGGGTGGCAAAGAGGATGGGCATACCCCGTGATGAGATATTCGATGCAATTCTTATAGCAGGAACCTTATCCAACGCTTCTGTACTTGCCTATGGTACCAGGGCATTGGACACTGAAGTACCGGCAACTGACAGACCAGCCCCAAAGCGCAATAATGATGAATGTGACGTGTGTGAGATTCCAACGATGGAAGACGATTAGAATAGTCATTATTCAGGCGGAGTGCCCAGCGCATTTACATGATTGATAAGTTCTGTGAATGCCTCTATCTCCCGCTGTATTACTTCATCCTGTGTCATGGAAATACTCATTTCCCCATCTACTGTCAGCTTATCCGGGCCCCTGCGCACAAGTCGGTCCACACCGTCCTTGCATAAAACTTCCTTGATCTCAGAGTCGTAGACAAAGGCCCGTCCGGGGAAGAACACTGTTTCCTTAACTTCTGACAGGTCTAGCTTTTGTATGTCCCCGATGGTGATCAGGCATCCCACATCTTTTTCCACACCTATAACATTTACAGGCGAGTCCAGCCGCTCAAAGATGGCCCCTATTAACGGCGCTGATATGCGGCTGGTTAGTATGGTGGCTTCCTTATTTACTTTTGGTAGTTTTGATAAAGCCTCTTCGTGATTCAATATGGCGAACGGAGAGCCGATTTTTGGGTCCAATAATGGGGTTCCTGTCACCCTGAATGAATAATCTCTGGCTATCCCCTCCACAATTGACTGGAACTCTTCCACTGAATGAGCCTCAATAACAGGTATTATCGGGGCATTGTCCAGGATAAGTCCCTGGTCAAAGGTATTTGCGAACCTCATTAGTATCAGGCCTTTTGCACCCATGGCTTCCAGGTCATCACAGGTCTTTCTGAGCACATCTCCGTCATTGACGCCGGGTATCAGCACAGCTGCAGCATAAACATCTGAGCGGCCGCAGAATAGTTCGAGATTGGTGAGGGCAGCTTCAGGTGTTTTATCGTGCATATATTCCCTGCGTAGTGCCGGATCAGTAGCAAATACAGTGAAGGATACTTCTGTGACGCCACTGTCGAGGTAGTACTCGGCTTCATCACCTCTTGTGAATCCCTTTCCACTGGTATATCCAAGGTGTATAGGTGCCTCAAGCTGTGTCAGCATCTGTGTCAGTACCTCAAGGTCAGGATAACAGCTTACATCCCCGCCACCGCTAATTGTGATTCGTTCTATTTCTCCCTTGTTGAACCGGAGTGTCTGGTTTATACTCTGGACAACCATCTGGACTGGTTTGAAACCAGGATAGGATTCCTTTACACTTTCAGTGCAATATTGACATCCTTTCTGGTAGGGAGGGCAATGTTGACATCCGAATGCAGGGACCTCTTTTACACCTTTGAAATAACAGTATTTACAAAAACCCATACAATCGTATCCGGGGCGACCCCCGACATCAGCAAGTAGTTCCATCTGAATCATCTCATTTTTTTGGTAATTCAGACCATATAACCATATATTACTTGAAGTCTTCTTTAGCGAAAGTATTCTAATTGATATAGTTTTCTATATACACTATGTAAGTACATTTTTGGTCAAGTGTTTGGTTGAATTTTGTTCCATAGATACAAAATTTTTAATTAATATAATGATTAATCCGTAACCATCCGTAACCTTTAAATATTGTCGTAGAATACAAGAGTAGTACAGTAAACTGTAGTGGTTGGTTGATACGATGTTGGAGTACAATAGAACAAACAACAAAACTTTTGGATATTTTTAAACTCTTTATTATACCTTTTTGAGTTTAAATTCAACAAGCTTCTGTTTGTTTTTCTCATTGTATCGGACAACAACGGTTTTCTGAAAAAGTATAGGAGGAAAAATAAACGTGGCTGACAAAATAGACCTATATAGCGACAGAGGAGCTAAACTCAAAGGAGATGTCGACCTTGGAGCAATAAGTCCCCTCAGGAACAAAGCTATTAAGAAAATTATCCACGACACAAAGCGGACAGCAGCCGTGGATCTGGCCGGAATCGAGAAGGCACTTGCAGCAGGAAGGTTTGGCGGCAAAGGCCGACAAGTTCCTAAAAAGGCAATGAATTTCGATGTGGTCAAGAACGCCGATGGGATCGTAGCTAAAGTAGCTGATCTTATAAAAGTAGACGCCGGTGATGACACAAACGTGAAATCACTCAATGGCGGCAAACAGATGCTGGTACAGGTACCATCCGCCCGTATCGAGGCAGGCGCAGAATATGTGTCTTCCCTGACATGTGCATCAATGGGAACCATACAGGCAATGATTGATACTTTCGACCTGAACATGTTCAATGTTCCGGAAGTTAAGGCAGCGATCATGGGCCAGTATCCCCAGACAATGGATCTGGCTGGCGGTAACGTCAAGTCCATCCTTGAGATCCCCCAGAAAGATGAGGGTCTCGGCCATTCACTGAGGAACATCATGGCAAACCACCTGGCAGCTGTAACAAAGAAGAACGCAATGAACACAGCAGCCCTGTCAGGAATATATGAGCAGGCCGGTGTGTTTGAGATGGGTAATGCTCTCGGAATGTTCGAGAGGAACCAGCTTCTCGGTCTGGCATACCAGAACCTGAATGCAGACAACCTTGTCTATGGCACAACCAAGGCAAACGGCGCAACCGGTACTATCGGTACAGTCGTGCACTCAATCGTTGAGCGCGGAATTGAAGATGGTGTAATTGCACCTGATAAGAAAATGGGCTCAGGATACCAGATGTATAAAGCAAATGATGTATCCATGTGGAACGCATATTGCGCAGCCGGAACCCTTGCAGCAAACTTGGTTAACTGCGGTGCAGGAAGATCACCACAGCACACTTCCTCAACATTGTTGTATTTCAACGACATAATTGAGAAAGAGACAGGTCTGCCAGGATGCGACTGGGGTAAAGTCCAGGGTACTGCAGTAGGATTCTCCTTCTTCAGTCACTCTATCTATGGCGGCGGCGGTCCTGGTGTGTTCAACGGTAACCACGTAGTTACCAGGCACTCCCGAGGATTTGCTATCCCATGCGTAGCAGCATCAGTATCACTTGACGCTGGTGTCCAGATGTTCACACCTGAAATGACATCCGGACTTGTCGGTGAAACATTCGGATCGGTTGACGAATTCAGAGAGCCAATCAAGGCAGTCGCAGGAGCGGTGTAAGAACATTAGAGGATTAAATTTATGGTCAGAAACGCTTCAGTTACTAAAAAACCAATTCAGGTTGAAATTTTTCCACAAAAGGTATTGATGCCCAGCACGGCTGAAAAGCTGCTGAACGGTATTGATAAGGTACCCGGAGTAATTCGTATGTTGATCCAGGGTCCAAGCCTGCCAAGGCAGGTATCATGCGGACCCGGAACAGGCGCTCCGGTAGACCACCCGGACCGGCGAATAATCAATGTTTCAGGTCATGCATTTGAACTGAACGTTAGAGTGGGCCGGATCCAGGTAGAAATTGAGGATAGGTCTGTCAAGGAGAATATACGCAAAGTTGCAGAAGAAAACCTACCTTTCCCGTTTGAATTCAGGCAAGGATTCTTCATTCGCAGGAAAGCAACCTTGGTAGACTATGCCAAATACGGTTTCAAGAGCAAAGAAGACGAGTCCATCAATCTTGATGATGAACGGCTTCTTGGATTGGTCGATCCCAAGGCAGATCCCAAAGACCGTATTTGTATACTGGAATCAGAAGATGAGTGATTATGTTCGGAAGAGAAACACAGTGTGTCGATTGTAGGGAAAGCATGGGTCTTGGTAGAGGTGGTGGTCTCGCACAGAGAGGCACATTATCCGAAACCGGCAGGCCTGATGTTATTGCAGTCGCAATGACTCCCGGACGGCGTCATATCACAAAACCGGTATGTGAGATCACATACGGGCTCAGGAGAGAAGGTATTCAGGTAAGTGTGCTGGTGTTAAATTCAGGTGCTGGTGTTCCAGAGGATCTTTCGGGACAGAGCATCATGGGGTACGGACCAAAATTCGGTATGTCCTCAAAGGAATTTGCACAGATAGAAAGGCATAAACTCCTGTTACTGCATCTGGGCAATATTGATTCACATGTAATTAGTAAGACACAATTTGTCCTCAAGCAAGTGGACATTCCAACCGTAGTTGCCTGCCAGAATCCAATCGATTTTGAGCAGTTCGCTGAAGCAGGAATTAAAACCAGGCTTGTTAAACCAAGGACTGAGAATATTCAGACCAAAGGAACAGTCATGGAAATCGTAAGCGGAATCACAAGAGGTGAAACCTGTTCAAGGGAGAACCTCAACAGAATTGTGAAATACGTAAAGACCATTAATCCACTAAATAATTAAGGAGATGAAATATTATGGCATATAAACCACAATATTATCCCGGCAGCACTTCCGTTGCTGAGAATAGAAGAAACCACATGTCAAACAACGTTCAAAAAGTCAGAGAGATCTCTGATGAAGATTTGACCGCTTGTCTTGGCCACAGAGCACCAGGTAGTGACTACCCAAGTACACATCCACCTCTTGCAGAGATGGGTGAACCTGATTGCCCAGTTAGACAGATGGTAACCCCAACACCAGGTACAGCAGCAGGCGACCGGGTAAGGTACGTCCAGTGGGCAGACTCCATGTATAATGCACCAGCAGTGCCATACTGGAGATCATACCACGCTGCGATCAACCACAGAGGTGTGGACCCCGGTACACTGTCCGGCAGGCAGGTTGTCGAGGCTCGAGAGAGAGATATGGAAGCAGTTGCCAAGGAACAGATGGAAACTGATATGACATGTCCGGGTCTTGCTGGCCTTAGAGGCGCAACCGTGCACGGTCACTCTTGCAGACTGCAGGAAGATGGTGTCATGTTTGATATGATCGACAGGCGCAGACTTGAGGGTGATGTTATCATCCAGGATAAGGATCAGGTAGGTGTTCCTCTTGACAGGAAGGTCAATCTGGGCAAGCCCATGACCACTGCCGAGGCAAATAAGAAGACCACATTCTACAGAGTTGGTAACGTGGCCTACAGAGACGATCCTGAAGCTATTGAATGGCTGCAGAAAATCTGGGAACTGAGAACCATATATGGGTATCAGCCCAAATAATTGAGGTGATATAAATGGCAACAGAAAATTTTAATAACGAAGCTACTGCCAAAAAGCACTTCGTAACTGCAATGGAAGTAAAATACGGCAAGGAATGGGGCAGCAACCAGCAGGCTGACGACATCCAGCAAACCACAGCAAAGTACCTGAGACTGGGTACTGCGCAGAACCCAAGGAAGATGGAGATGGCCAAGATCGGTGCAGAGATCACAAAGAAGCGTGGTCTACAGGCATATGATCCCCTGCTTCACCTGGCTGGTATCCCACTGGGTCAGAGACAGTTGACCCCGTATACCCTTGGCGGAACAGATATTGTATGTGATGGCGACGACCTCCACTATGTCAACAATGCTGCAATGCAGCAGGAATGGGATGACATCAGGAGAACCTGCGTCGTAGGTCTGGACCTGGCTCATGAGACTCTAGAAAAGAGGCTGGGCAAGGAAGTCACACCTGAGAGTATCAACTACTATCTGGAAGTACTGAACCACGCAATGCCTGGTGCAGCTATCGTCCAGGAACACATGGTTGAGACCCACCCCGCAATGGTGGATGACTGCTATGTAAAGGTCTTCACAGGTGACGATGCCCTGAAAGACGAACTGGATCCCCAGTTCGTGATCGACATCGACAAGATGTTCAGACCAGACCATGCAGCCCAGATCAAAGCTTCAATAGGCAAGTCTTCATTCCAGGCAGTGCATATCCCAACAGTAGTCTCAAGGACTGCTGATGGTGGCCAGACATCCAGGTGGATGGCAATGCAGGTCGGTATGTCATTCATCAGTGCATATCATATGTGCGCTGGTGAGGCAGCAGTCGCTGATCTGGCATTCACAGCAAAGCACGCTGGCCTGATAGAGATGTCAGAGATGCTTCCCGCAAGGCGGGCAAGAGGACCTAACGAGCCCGGTGGTCTTTCCTTCGGTCATATGTGCGATATCGTACAGACCTCAAGGAAGTTCAGGGACGATCCATGTAAGATCGCTCTTGAGACCTGTGCAGCAGCAATGATGCTGTACGACCAGATATGGCTCGGTGGTTACATGAGCGGTGGTGTCGGTTTCACTATGTATGCAACAGCAGCATATACCAACAACACTGTTGATGACAACCTGTATGCAGACACCGAGTATGGCTGGGATACATATGGTACAGGCATAGGCAACTGCAAAGAGCCAACCATTGATATCATAAGGGATATCGGTACCTGGGGTTCACTGTACGGTCTTGAACTGTACGAAAACTACCCGACAGCCCTGGAAGATCACTTCGGTGGTTCCCAGAGAGCAACTGTAATCTCAACTGCAACCGGAGCAGCCTGCGCAATCACAACAGGTAACTCCAATGCCGGTCTGTCAGCCTGGTATCTGTCCATGTACCTCCATAAAGAGGCACACGGTAGACTGGGCTTCTTCGGATACGATCTGCAGGATCAGTGCGGTGCAACTAACGTGTTCTCCTATCAGTCCGATGAGGGTCTGTTAGCTGAGATGAGAGGAGCAAACTACCCCAACTACGCCATGAATGTGGGTCACCAGGGCGGTTATACAACCGTTTGTACAGGTGGCTATACAGGCAGGGGAGATGGCTTCGCAATCAACCCACTGGTTAAGACATGCTTCGCCGATGACCTCATGAACTTCGACTTTGTCGAGGTCAGGGAGTGCTTCGGTAAGGGTGCACTTAGAGAGTACGACAGGTGCGCTGGCGAGCGAGCATTCGTCATTCCAGCAAAATAAATACAAACAATTCAACGTAGGTGTGATTCCACACCTACAACCTTTATTTTTTTATTATCTTTACACTGGGTGGATAACTTTTTTGTTCACAGCGATAAGCTATTTTTTTTATAAACCACTGCCGCTCCCTCTGCGATTTTGCGGCAGGGGCAGAAGATAATACAATTTCATGTGTAATCGGTTAAGAGTAATATTGTAATAGAACACAGATTGCACGGATGACACGGATATGCACGGATAATATACTAAACCGTATATGTTTTTTTTAACTTTCTGCCACAGAGAACACCGAGATGCTTTTTCCGCCCCAAACTCCTCTCTCTGTGCTCTCTGTGAGCTCTGTGGCAGTCATATAAAATTACAAATTATACTTACGGAGTAGTATAAATAAATCTGTGTAAATCCGTTAAATCCATGTCATCCGTGTTCGATTTAAATTATATTGGATAATCGTATGAAATCATTGGTCTTTTTGAAAATAATACATACCGACTCTTTCAAACTCCTTAACCGATTACCAATGAATACAAGTTCGTCTTTATGTCCCACCCTAAGTAGGTGAAGTTACCACATTCAAATCCCAAACCCTATCCACAACCTCTTCAACATTCCCAGCCGCGTCAGGCATTTGCAGCATCTTAACAAAGTTGTCGTGAAGCGTATAGAATGGCCCTGCACCAATGTCATGTACGATCAAAACATTGACATCCCGGCTTACCAGAAACTCCGCAGCCTTCACACCCTTTTTCCTTTCCAGATCGGCAGCCGGGTTCTCAATAATATCCCAGCCTTTGATATTATTATCTTCAATATCTATAATGATAAAAAATGGAGCCTTACCAAGATGCGGGGATAGCTTTGAATGCAAACCATCTTGTGCCTCTACAGGAACTGCAACCCTCACTACTGCCATTTTCCCTGGCCTGGCATTGACTACCACATGTTCCAGGTTCTTTATTTCTTTCTTTATAACTCTTTTAATCTCTCCTGAAAGCATCTCTACTCTTTTCAGATCAGCGTCACCTTCTGTTTCAATCACAATTTCCCCGAACACAACCAGCCCGGATTTCCTGAGCCTGATATCCTCCACCATATTCACACCTGGGATATCACCAACAGCCTGACGGATCCTTGTGATCGATCCCTTATCAAGCCATGCATCCATTAGTACTAATGCCGAGTCCCTGGCAATCCCGATTCCAAGCTTGAATATCATCAGGGAGATTACCAGCACTCCGATACTATCAAGCCAGGGCATACCTAACATTGAGCCGGCAATTGCAACAACAACGACAAGGGAGCTGAAAACATCGGTATATGAATGCATTGCATCTGCAATCAGGGCCTGTGAATCGATCTGCCTGCCAATTCTGGCTTTGTATTTATAGATAGCATAAATTACAAAAACCGAAAAAACGGCTGTGCCAAGCGCAATTCCCTGCAGCCCTATTTCGGCAGGATCTTTAATGCTTACAAGTGCCTCGCGCACAAGTTCGACTCCTGAGACGAGGATTATTACTGAGACGAAAAGTGCAACCAGGTTTTCTGCCTTATAATAGCCATATGGAAACTTCTCCCCGCTGCTTTTCAGGCTGAGCTTGAATCCAACCCACACGGCAAGTGATGTGAAAATATCCAATGATGTATGAACCGCATCAGCGATCAGGGCAGTGCTTCCCGAATATAAGCCAACGATACCTTTTAAAGCTGCAAGAAAGACTAATGCAAGGGTTGAATTCTTTGAAGCATTAACGCCACTATATAAGTTCTTTTTTATTGTCATTCTTTCATCCTGCACGATTACGTATATTCTATTCACCCATTACCTTTTCAGCTAAACTACGACCAATAGTGATAAACAGACCACCCACGTTAGCAAGCTCATATTTACCTCTATGCGGTGCAGATGCAGACATTTCCTTTCTGCTTTTGATAGATTTTATAACTCCCACTTCACCTTTTTATAATTAGCGTTTTCGCCCCCCTCCCCCTCCGGAACTGCCTGCAGTCTGCCGCTCTTGTACTGCTCGATAGCATTGCTTACAGTGCCGCTTGCACCAGTCACGATCGAGATAATAGTAGCACCGGGCGTCTGGATCGCATTCGGTCCCACCTGTCCAGTGATAACAACGCCGACGCCTTTATCCGCAATGGTCTGTGGCGTCTCGGTCTTGGCATTAATGAATATATATTCATAATAACCTTAAAGCTTATGGTGGTGGTACAAGAATACCATCACTATTAACCAGTACTGATGCTAACAATCTTCGTTAGAATCAGAATAAAAGTAGTGGAAAGAAGCAGGGACAGAAGAAGGGACGTCAATCCATGAGTGGATTACGGCAGTGTTGGCAACATAGGGCATGAACCAGGGACCCGGGTAGTTACCAGATGATGAGGGCGAGGTTGAGTGACTAAGCTACATACATATGCATTGCGAAAGAAAGTCCTGCACTTAATTGTAAAAGGATCTCATTCAATTCATCCTGGCATTTTTACGTGAACGACTCGTGATTCTGTGCTATACACAGACATTCAAGAGTACGTATGTCATATCCCTGTCCACAGGCACTTTTTGTATGACCCGATTATCATTCTCACGTCAGAGTCAACAATTCCGTCCATCGTGAGATATTTGTCGATAAAGTCCTGTAATTCAATGACGGACTGGAACATCGCCTCGCATAGGATGTTGAACCTTGAATTTGTCCGGTACATAGCTATGATATGATCTTGGCTCCTGACCTGCTCTACAAAATTTTGCATGTATATATCCTCCACTTCCAGACTTATAAATACCTTAACGCATTTTTCTGCCTCCTTACAATCGAGAAGTAGAATAAATCCTTCTATGATTCCTTTTTTAACCATTTCATTGATACGTCGCCTGACAGTTCCCTCACTCACACCTATTTCGTTTGCGATGTCAACATTGCTCATTCTTGCATTCTCGCTGAGTAGATTAATGATCTTCATGTCAAGATCATCGATAGGCAGCGTATTGAGCAAGTCCGCACAGCTTTCCTTTCTCCAGCATTGAATTCCTCCGCTACCCATGAGTATCAATATACCTTGGCAGTATATAAACATTGTGTGACGATATTCGTTGTAGAATTACGAAATATATTTATACAATTGTGAATTATAGATATAACATCATCAGACAAGGAAGGTGACATCATGACAGATGAAGAATATAAATGGTTCCTGCGAAACGAGGTCGTCGATGCAGGCTTGTGTACATTCTGCGGCGCATGTGCTGCAGTCTGTCCGAACGACAGAATCGAGTTCAAAGCGGATGGTCCCGCGTTGAAGGAAGAATGTCCGAGAAATGGAGAGGGCGCATGTAAGGATGTCTGCCAGCGTGTTGTGACTTTTGCTTCAAAGATTGGTCCAAACATCTTTGGTTTCAAAGCAAAACCGCCATCGCTGCTTGGACAGTATGAGACGATTCTAGCTGCGCGTGCGACCGATCCGGCAATTCAGGAAGCTGGACAGGATGGTGGCGCTGTGACTGCTCTTATGACATACTGTATGAACGAGGGTCTGATCGATGGCGTGATCGCAACCGGTGATATCGGAAAACCGAGTTCATGCGTTGTCAGGTCAAAGGAAGAACTGCTTGACACCGCCGGCTCGAGATACTCCTCGATTCCTGTGCTCTCCGCGATCAAGGATGCAGGCGATATAACGAATGCTGCTGTTATCGGGCTGCCCTGCCACGTATACGGGGTTCGGAAGACCCAGTTCTTCCCGGGCATGATGGCGCACGGCTTTGAGGTTGGCGAGAATGGCGAGAGAATCAAGGTTCCGAACATCGCTTATGTCATCGGATTGTTCTGCACTGAGAACTTCAACTACGACAAGCTGGCAGTGTTCATGCAAGAGAAGGGTGTGGACATCGACAAGGTCGGAAGAGCCGTCATACATCTCGACGAACTGGTTGTGACGACCGATGAAGGTGAATACGGTTTTGATCTCAATGATCTCTGGAATGCGGGCTGTGTTCAGGACGGTTGCGTGATATGCAGGGATGCAGTCTCCAAACTCTCTGACATCTCGGCAGGATATATGGGCTCTGGCAATGGCTGGACGACGCTCATGGGAAGGACGCAAAAAGGCGTCGATCTAATCAAAGCCGCAGAAAAAGCAGGATATATCGAGACAAAGCCAGACATCGACCTCCACAGAATAGAGGAGTTTGCGGGTCTCAAGATGCAGCGGTTCAAATGGGAACTCGCACGGCGGCTTGGTGAAGGAAAGAAGGTCAAGTTCTACTGGGCATCCGACTACCCCGGTGTCATGGGCGAAACCAAGGGCACGTTCTTTGTCAAGATAAAGACAAATTCAGGACTAATCGGTGCAGATCAACTCGCAAAAGCTGCCGAACTTGCTAATAAGTACGGCGATGGGACGTTTGAGATTACAACACGACAGAGCGTCGAGATACAAGGTGTTCCCGGCACAAATGTGGACAAACTGATGAGCGAGATATATGCGAGTGGACTTACAACGATTGGGATGGGGTATGTCTCATCATGTGTTGGGATGGACTACTGTACAGAAGGGCTTGTCGAGACAAAGAAACTCTCAGGAGAACTCACGATGGCGTTTGCGCAGAAATTGACGCCGCATAAGATGAAGATCGGTATTGCGGGCTGTGGTAATGACTGTGTGCGAGCCAAACGCCACGATATAGGTCTTATCGGGCAGGTACGTCCTGAGATCGATACTGAGAAATGTAATGGTTGCGGGCGTTGTGCCGAACTCTGCAGGGTCGATGCGATCTCGATCGTTCACGGAAATGCTGTGATCGACAAGGACAAGTGCATATCCTGTGGATGGTGCATCCGGGGCTGTCCGAACGAGGCTGCTATCGAGAAGGAGCGCGGATACACGATGTGGATCGGCGCAAACGATGCACGAAGACCTGCTGATGGGATACTTTTGAAGTCATTCTGTACAACAGAAGAGATTCCAGAACTGATCGATGCCGTTGCAAGTACGTTTGTAAAATATAGGACAAAACCGGGTCGTGAAAGGCTTGGAAATGTGATTGCGAACGTCGGCGAAGGCAGGTTCCTAAAAGAGGTGCTTGATCAGGTGTAAGGGACTCGGTTAGCAGAGGAGAAATACAATGAAAAGTCCTGCACGAATTTGGCACCGTTTATTTAATGAAAGCGATTCAATATTCCGGTTTCTGGTTGTGGAAACACCAAGACCAACGGATAAGACGCGTTTGCTGTGAAATAATTGAAACAAACAGCAAAAATAAATCATAGCTAATAAACAAAAGGTGAAATAAATAAATGAAGATTAGAAAAAAAACCATTCCAAATAAGATCAGGGAATCTCCCCGGATTTTGGTTATTCTATTATTCTGTCTGCTGATCGCATCAACAGTATCAACTGCTGCTGCTGCGGGGATGCATAACACTATTCAGGAATATGATGGCGCTGGAACATGTATAGTATGTCATCAGCAAGCTGGTGAGGATTTTGTAACTT
>JAAXOC010000068.1 GCA_014237145.1 ANME-2 cluster archaeon | reverse complement strand
GGGCTATAGAACCGGAATGTGTAATCATCATTGGCGGTATACCCCATGCCCAGATGTTTTGTGTGTGAACTCAATAGGTATAGTTTTTTTTTGGAAAAAGATATATTCAAGTATTACGATAAGTGGCTTTAAGCTATATGGGGAAACCACTTTGCCAGATACAGAAACCGAAGTAACCAATACGCCTGTGACATTGCTGGATGATAATGAATTGTTGTCTATTGTTATTGAAAAACATAACCGGTTCATGGGTGAATACAGCAGTGAATTGAAAGACATGCAAGAAAAGATGAATTCCGGCCGCTCTGAATACAATCGGGTAAGTAAAGAACTGGAAGCCCTTGAAACGCGCCTTGTTGTATTAAAGGAAAAACGCCACCAGTTATATTATCAGGCTGGTAAACTGCGTTTGAGACTTCTTGAGACAATCAGCGATAAGGAGAAGACACAGTACCTGGAAAATGAGATCGGGAATATCGAGAACAAGCTTCAAAATGCAAATCTTTCTTCAAGTGAGGAGTGCGGTCATATCGATGACATAAGGTTATTGCTTAAACAAATTATCGAGACTGTTCCTGACAATGATATGGTACAGCAGGCCACTGTATCCTCCATCCTTGATATTCTGGAGACAGCAAAAGCAGCCAGAAGTGAACTTGATGAAATGCTGAATGCTCCTGATGAGCACAGAAAGGAATCAATTGCACTGAAACAGGAAGTTGAAGACCAGGAGGCAAGGTTGGCCTGGCTTACGCGCAGGACCGCTCTTCACAAGGAAGCCCTGGGATACTGGGAAAATGTGGGGCATGAGGGGTCAACAATGATTGACGGACCTGGCATTTCTGAAGGAGAGGAGCAACAATGATCGATGTATCCGGCCTTTCTGAAGGAGAGATCAAAAACAAGGTAAATGTGCTCAGGCAGCATATTGACCATAAGGAACGTGAGATTAAAAACCATTACTATGAGATGAACCTTCACAATAAGGGTGCAAAAGACCTGAGGAAGAAACGGGACGAACTTCATGATCAGGCAAAAGTGCTCAGGGATTCTACGAGTGGGTACAGGCAGCGACGTGATGAGGTCAATAAGAAGATAGCAGAACTTAAACTACAAAGGGAAGAGGTTAGGGACCGCAGGAGTGGTTATACCAATAAGATAGGGGAATTGAAAGCTGCAAGGGACAGCCTGAACAATGTTGCCAGGGGGCGGCTTGAATCTCTTTCTAATGCCTATCGGTCTGAACTTGAAAAGTTTTCATCTGCTGACATATCACTGGAATATGAACAGTCACTGTTCAAGAGGCTTCATGAACTGGGTGAACGGGTACAAGCCATACGTAAAGCAAATAAGATACATGGTGAGATCGGTGAGATATTTGGCAAGGTAGGCGAGTTCCACCAGGACTTTGATTCCGTTAATGCGTTAATTCAGGACATGGCTGCCGAATCACAGGAAAACCATGAGGCAATGCGTAATATCTATGATGAGGTCGATGAGATCAGAAGCAGGGCAGATGAATATCATAAACGCCTTGTCGAGATATATGAAGTTACCAAGCCGATGAAAGAAAAGATCGATGCTGCAAAGAAATCAGTATCTGAAACCAGGGCAGAACTTGATATATACCTGGATAGGATGAAAGATATCCAGCTTTTAAGGGACGAGAGAAAACAGGAAGAAAAACATGTGGCAGCCAAAGACAAATTCAATAAATCAGGCAGGTTAAGCCTGGAAGACCTGAGACTGCTAATGGAAAATGATGAGATAAAATTCGGAAAATGATCAGTTATAGAATATTTAAGAAAAAAAGGAAAATTGTATTCCGAACACTTAAGCAGTTCAGTTAAGCAGTTCAGTTATTTTTACTTCTAATTGCTGCTTTGGGAGAGCTCCCAGTATACTACCGACGTGTTTCCCATTCTTGAATACGAGCATTGTAGGTACTGCACTGATCTGATATTTCATTCCAGTCTGCATGTTATTGTCAATGTCCAGTTTTCCAAAGACTATCTCGCCAGCTTTTTCCTTGGCCAGGGCTTCAATTGTCGGTGCAACCATCTTGCAGGGGCCACACCACACTGCCCAGCAATCAATAACTAATTTGGGATAGTCAATCAAGGCTTGTTCCATATCAGCATCGGTAAGTACTATGGGTACATCGGATAAAGGTGATTTGTTCATTCTATCTTGCAACTCCTTCAGTTTTTTCTTCCTTATTTCTTCCAGTTCATCGTCCATTTCAAAGTGCTCCTGGACTGCTCCTTGACTAAGCCAGGGATAATGCCTGATGGGGACATACACTGACGCACTGCCCGCAATCCTCACATGTTTTCGCATTGAACACGGGATACTCACCTTCCTTCACTGAGATTGCTCCAGTCGGACACAGCGAGACCATCTTACAGTAAGGACTTTTATCACAAGCATTTTTGTCAAGTATTACGCTCATTTTATCACAATGTATATTAAATGTTTTAGTTATATTTATAGTTTTGCGTGGTTTATACACAACTGTGCAATTACTTTCTTTCCATTTTCTGCACTGTGAAATCACATGCCCTGGCATTATATCGTATGACTTTGAAACCGCATGACAGTATTTTAGTTCCACACCTGCCAGACCAAAGCTTGTTAGGGGGAAGAAAGCCGGGATAAAGGATGAAGTGAAGCATGAGAGGGGGACGGCATTTGGCTGATTTTAGATTAATTTAGGTGATCCGGGACTAAAAAATGTCTGCTGAAATTTTCCGTACTTTTATATATTTTTAAAAATAAAGAGCTACTAAAAAGGAGGGGGGAGACAAGTTTAAATGAAACTATCAAAATAGCAGTTTACTATCAAACCGCAAAAAGAACTTATTCTACCACCTTACAAAGGCTCTACCCTCAGGGGCGGCTTTGGCACTGCCCTCAAGCAAACAGTGTGTATTGAAAAAAGGAAGGAATGTGTACAATGTGTACACCGGTATAAGTGCATCTATTCATATGTTTTTGAGACCCCAATTCCCAGGGAAGCGAAAGAAGGGAAGCGATCAAAAGACGAATACGTACCACATCCTTTTGTTATCGAGCCAACTTTAGATAAAAGGCAGTATTATGGAATTGAGGATGAACTGGATTTTCATATCATTCTTGTTGGTCGTGCAGTAGACTATATCCCATATATTATTTTTGCATTTGAAGAGCTGGGGCGAATAGGGATCGGGAAAGATAAAGGGAAATATTCACTTGAGAAAGTAATTAGCATTAATAACAATAGGGAGTTACTTATTTATGATGGTAATTCACATATCCAGGATGACTTTTATGTGATGGATTCTACTGAGTTGGTTAGACAGGCAGCACAACTCAATTACCAGCAAGTTACTTTTTACTTTCTTACACCAACAAGAATTAAAAACAAGGGAAAACTTACTATCGATATTGATTTTGTAATTATACTGAGAAATCTGTTAAGAAGGTTATCCCGGCTTGCAGAAGTTCATTGCGATGAAAAGTGGGAACTGGAATGGAATGAACTTATTGAAATGGCAAATGATAGGGTTAGTACTGTTAGTTCGGAACTTAAGTGGTATGACTGGAAACGATACTCTCAGAGGCAGGGAACAAAGATGAAAATGGGTGGTTTTCTTGGCGAAATAACATTTGAAGGTGAGCTTGCTGAGTTCATGCCATTTATAAAACTTGGTGAATTGCTTCATATGGGTAAGGGGACAGTTTATGGATTGGGAAAGTATGAAATTAAGGGGGAATGAAAATGGGGCCAGAATTTCTGTGACGCACATAAAATTTTGATATGTCTTGTTGTGGTGGTGTTTTTTTCGATTTTTTGAATTTGGCGATAGCCTCGGAAAGTGGGAAAATCCCGGGAGGCTATCGCCAGAATGCGGCGGCACTATTGGGGTGTTTTTGCAGGTGAAATGGGGGTATTTTTTAGTGAAATATTGGAGGTTATCGCCAAACATTTCAATTTCGAAAAGTCTATATATTAAAAAGGGTAATATTTGTTTGTTAAATCGGAAATAAAAGGTAAATATCTGCCTTTTAATTTTCGCTATCAGTAGGCTTGCAGTTCTTCCTTAGAAACGTGAGAAAAGCATAGACCCGTTTTAGGGGATTGAAACAATATTGATCTTTTCTTAAATAATCATCTGGATAAATTAGTGAGAAAAGCATAGACCCGTTTTAGGGGATTGAAACAAAACACTGATTTTTTTCTTAACAAAAGAGTGGCTCTTCGCTGATTTGTGTGAGTTGGCTTTTATGGGAGTAAGATTGCTATGTTAGATTCTAAAGAATTGAATTCGTTCATGTGAAGTGCCAGTCGGAAATTATATCTGACAATAAAACGAAAATTGGATAATGATTGTATCAGAAGTACCATACTACAAACAACAGGAATGGTATACCTGTGGTCCGGCATGCCTTAGAATGTTGCTAAAATACCTTGGCACTTCGGCATCAGAAGAAGATGTAGCAAAGGCATGCGGAACCACCGAACTTGGCACCACTCCGTTGCAACTGGTAAAAGGTTCAAAAGTTTTTGGATTCAATGCAGATGCATTAAAACATGAAGACATAGATGGTTTAAAATATATACTAGAAAATGGCAATCCAGTCATTGTATTGCTTGATGCAGGAATACTATAAGGAGGAATACAAGGTTTCGGTCATTTCATAGTGATCACGGGATTCGATAACAACAATATCACCTATCATGATCCCGATATTTTAGATGGTCAAAATGCAAAATGTAGTATTGATAGGTTTATGCAGGCATGGTCAGCTTTAAAATGCTGGGTGATCAAACTCCGGAAGGTGAAACAATGAAGTCCAGGGAAATGTATGAAACTGCTCAGGAATACCTTATTGAGGATTTCTATCGAAATCCTCTATAGAAAATATGGGAAACCAAGTATCTGCCGGCGATGTGTATTACGACAACAGCACAAAAACATGGAATGTGAAGATAATTTCCAAAACCCCACACGGCATATTGATAGTTGGAGAAATGCACCTCGACGATGAGAAAACGATTGTCTATGTAACACCCGGTGAGCAGGTGTTGAAAATACTCAGATCCAAACTTAAGGAAGAGCGCGTACTAATCGATGTGCCAGCCGATGCACTGGCGCGGATCAAAGAGACTGTACCGAATGTGACTGTGTACGGGTGATGGAGGGAGTTTACCCTACCCACATGAAATGGCGAAAAGGTGTCTGAGATATGGTAGACAGTCTCTTCCCCTGGACCTGGTAGAGGAGTTCCGCCATCCTGTGGTTGACGGACTTGTCCAGACCCTGGTAAACACGGGAATTATAAAAGAAGATGATTTCCACAAGGAAAACAATAGTGCCTTTTTTTTGAACAGGGAAGCATTCAAGCGTTTTCTCACAGCCTATGAAGAACGGATGGAAAAGCTTTTCCTGGATAGAGACGAAAATTTAAATACCAGTTACCGTAGGCTTTTCCAGAGGCAGGTCGTGAATATGGAGAGAGCAATTCTCAACAGGGAAGAATATCAACCATTTCTGGTGCGTTAAATGGTGTTTGTAGTAATCTCTTATGACATTTCCGATGATGGATTACGGAAAAAGGTGGCAAAATATACTATTAGATCATGGAGTGAGGGTCCAGTATAGTGTGTTCGAATGTCTGGTTGATGCAAAGACACTGGATAAACTTGTTGTTATGCTTTCACCTTTTACTGAAGGGAGCGATAGCATAAGGTTTTACCAGATCTGTGAGGCATGTTTGAAGAAGATGGTTCTGCTGGGGAGTGGCGAGGTAACTGAAGAGGTAACTGAAGAGGTTTTATTTCATCTGATTTAGGTGAAATTTTTGATGTTGTTGCTTGCTGGTGTTTTGCGAATTTGGCGATAGCCTCCTGAAGTGGGAAAATCCTGGGAGGCTATCGCCAGAATGCGGCGGCACTATTGGGGTGTTTTTGCAGTGGAAATTGAGGTATTTTTTTGTGAAATATTGGAGGTTATCGCCAACCATTTTAATTTCGAAAAGTCTATATATTAAAAGGGGTGATATTAGGTTGTTAAATCGAAAATAAAAGCTATTTTTATGGTTTTTATTTTTCGCTATCAGTAGGCTTGCAGTGAGAAAAGCATAGACCCGTTTTAGGGGATTGAAACACCACTCGCCATTTCTCTTTTTACGACCCATATGGCATTGTGAGAAAAGCATAGACCCATTTTAGGGGATTGAAACATTACCACGACCAATATGATTAAGAACGCTCCCCGGATGTGAAAGTCTGATATTTCATTATGTGGTTCACTTATGAGAAAATTGATTTATGTGCAAGGCCCAACCCCAAGAAAACTATTTAAATACTAAAATTCACATAATGATTGACACTTTTAAGGTGATTTTAATGCAATCAACAAAAAATGTTGCGATAAATAATGTTCATTTGAGAGAAATACAGGAATCACTCGCCAGAGATGAAATTAAAATCCCGGTTGAAGATTTACTTGATATAATTATTGATCTTTCAGCAAAAAATGAACAAAAAATATTAGAAACTATCAAAAATCGAAAAAGAAAATCAGATTTTTTGTTGAAAGAGTGGCTTTCTACCCCAGTTGAGATAGATAAAACAGATGCCGTACACGACCACGATTTGGTGATATGATAGTGTTTATAGACAGTGTGGTATGGATCGGGGCAAAACTCAAAAACGATTAGTGGCATGAGCAATCAAATGAAATAATCAGACAATTTGTAGAAAACTCTATAAAAATTGTTCACATCAATGATTTTGTTGTTTTAGAGACGGTGAATTTCCTGTTGCGAAAAGGTGGTTTTGATACTGCATTAGCAACACTGAAGTTATTTAGAGAACATGAACGAATAAAGATTATACATATGACTGATCAGTTACTGGAACAAACGTATGATATTTTCATGAAGTACAAGGGACTATCTATAACAGATGCCTCTATTGTTGCAACAATGAACCAATTTGGAATCACTAAACTCTATTCATTCGATGGTGGTTTCGATAAAGTACCTGGGATTGAAAGATTATATTATTAAGGCTCATATGTGTGCTGTTTAGTGCAGTCGGACTGCGTGCACCTCACACTTGCGTGCGTGAAAGAGCGCGTACTGATCTATGTGCTGGCCCATGCACTGATGGAGATCAAAAAGACTATACCGGATGTGACTGTGTACGGATGACAAGTGGAGTTTACCCTGGCAACATGAAATGGCGAGAGGCGTTTGAGATATGGCAGATATGTCTCTTCCCCTGAACCTGGTAGAGGAGTTCCGCCATCCTGTGGTTGATGGACTTGTCCAGACCCTGGTGAATACGGGAAGCATAAAAGAAGATGATTTCCACAAGGAAAATAATGGTGCCTTTTTCCTGAACAGGGATGCATTCAAGCGTTTTCTCACTGCCTATGAAGAGCGGATGAAAAGCTTTTCTTGGATCGAGATGAAAATTCTAATACCAGTTACCGCAAGCTCTTCCAGAGGCAGGTCTTGAATATGGAGCGGACAATCCTTAACAGGGAAGAATATCAACCATTTCTGGTGCGGTAAATGGTGTTTGTAGTAATTTCTTATGATATTTCCGATGATGGGATGCGGAAAAAGGTGGCAAATATATTATTGGATCATGGGGTGAGGGTCCAGTATAGTGTGTTCGAATGCCTGGTTGATGCAAAGACACTGGATAAACTTGTTGTTATGCTTTCACCTTTTACTGAAGGGAGC
>JAAXOC010000067.1 GCA_014237145.1 ANME-2 cluster archaeon | reverse complement strand
GGATGTTAACATTGCCGGACTGGTATTAAATCAGGTAGGCAGCCCCAGGCACCGTAAACTTGTGGAAGATGCACTAAAGGCTGAAGGTATTGATATTCCAGTAATTGGCTCGCTGCCTTCGAACAGGGAACTTTCCCTGCCATCCAGGCATCTGGGACTGTATATGGCTCATGAGCAAACGCAGGATTACAATAAACTTGCAGATTTTATTGATGCAAATGTTGATATGAATGCTTTGCTTGGGATATCATCAATACCTGATATCCCGATAAATATAAAAAAAATAAATGAAGGTAAAAATAAAGATATAGATAAAGAAATCGATAAAGAAATCGATAAAGAAAAACGATTCAATGTTCTAATAGGCGTAGCAATGGATGGTGCTTTTTGTTTTTATTATAAGGAAATGCTGGATGAATTACAAATGCTTGGTGCTAAGCTTGTATTTTTTAGTCCCTTATCAGATGATATGCCTGATATTGATGGATTGATACTCGGCGGCGGGTATCCTGAGTTGTTTCTTGACAAACTCTCATCCGGCAGGGCGCTAACTGATATCAGGAAGGCTGCCGTGGATGGGATGCCAGTATATGCGGAATGCGGCGGGTTGATGTATCTGGGAAAAAGTCTTGAAGTCAAAGGAAAAACATATGAAATGGCTGGTGTACTGGATACCAGGTCGAGCATGGTAGGGAGATTCCAGGCATTGGGATATACTGAAGCTGAAGTTGTGTGTGATAATCCTCTATCATTAAAGGGACAGGTAATAAGAGGACATGAGTTCCATTATTCCGTAACCGAATGCGACCGTGATGCCAGGTTTGCATACAGCATGCATAGAGGGAAGGGGATAGAGGACGCAAAGGATGGACTTATGGAATATAATACACTGGCTGGTTATATGCATACTCATCCTGCTTCTGCATCCATGGAAAGGTTTGTAGGTATGTGCAGGAAATACAGCCGCAGATAGTATGCATGAAACACACATTCTGATAATATGATCCTGATAGACCCTGTAAATAATTTTACCATTCCGCAGGAATGGATAGATAAGGTTGCAATACCACTGGATGAACTTAAAAAGGGTGTTTCTGACGGACTGCTGGTAGTGCTTTCGAATGGAGATATCCTTAATCGGGGATTTACTACGGGAACTACATCTGCGGCTGCTGCCAAGTCAGCAGTCCTGTCCCTGAAGAAAAAGGATATGATCAAGACAGTTTCGGTTCCCACACCTTGCGGTATAAGAGCAAAGCTGGATGTCAGGGCTTTGGCAGGAAGGGCAGAAGTTGTGAAAATACCAGGAGACCATGCAAGTGATGTGATAGGCGGGCTGGTGTTTGTAGCCAAAGCGCATCCTGCTAAGGCTATTTCGTTGATAGCTGCAGATGGTATAGGTACGGTCACAAAAGGAGGCTTGCAGGTAAAGGCAGGCGAACCTGCTATTAATCCTGTACCTAAACTCCAGATAATGGATGCTATTAAGGAAGGATTGAGCGAGACCGGACTTGAGGGTGCTGTTGTTACATTATCCATACCTGATGGTGGGAAGGTGTCAGCAAAGACATTGAATTCTGCTATTGGAGTAATGGGGGGTATCTCTGTTTTAGGTACTACCGGATTTGTCGAACCATGGAGTGACCACCTGGGTGAGGTTAAAATGGAATTGGTCAGTGATGCATCCAGGGTAGTACTGACTACAGGAAGAATAGGTATGCGTTATTCCCAGATGCTGTTTCCCGAACATACAGTAGTTATGGTAGGCAGCAGGATCGATGAAGGGATTAATGCATCTAAAGGTGAAACAATTATATGCGGCCTGCCAGGCCTGGTACTCAAATGGGCCGTGCCTGGTATTCTAATTGCAACAGGGTTTAATACGGTACAGGAATTAATAGAAACTGATAGAAATAGTCAGTTGATCGATGATGCAGTGGCTGCTGCAGTAGAAAGATCAGAAGGTGCAAGGATCGTGCTCGTTGACAGGAGTGGCGCCGTAATTCGTGACTCAGGTGGTGTGTTGTGAAGATCGTGGGTGTGGGTGTGGGTCCGGGTATGCTGACAATGGAAGCAGCAAAGGCTATAGAGGATGCAGAAGTGGTTTATGGTTCCAGGCGTGCCATTGAACTGGCAGTAGAACATATTTGCTGTGAGACCAAACATATAAAGGATTATTCAAGATTACATGAAATGCCTGATAATGCGGTTGTACTGTCTACAGGAGACCCGAACCTTTCAGGACTGGGTAAATATGCCGGACCAGGGGATGTTGTGATACCTGGCATTTCTTCACTGCAGGCGGCATGTGCCAGGCTTCATATCGACCAATCCGATATTGTAGTAATTACTGCACATGGTAGGGACCCGGCTCCTGCTGCTCTGAAACTAAGATCAGCTATGAATTTGGGATTTACTGTTTTTTTACTTCCGGCATATGAATTCGGGGTGGAGCAGGTAGCAGCAATGTTGCTAGATATGGGAATTGATGTACCTATTGCTGT
>JAAXOC010000066.1 GCA_014237145.1 ANME-2 cluster archaeon | reverse complement strand
ACTACGTGGGCGTTACCATCCACGCATTCCGCGGTAGGATTACCCCGAATGAAAGGGGTAGCCGATTAGGCAATCTGTGATATAACTTCTTGTCGACAAACCGAGGACACAGAGGGGAAATACTCTATGCCCTTATCGAATAAGAAAGAGAGATTACTCGATCTCACAATGTAATCGAGAAGCAGCACGCCCGCCCCAGCCAAAAATTGCGACAGACGGTGCGCGGGTGTTCTGTGCATATTAATAGAGATGCGCCGCAGATTCGATCGCAAAGAAACTACTTTACATCAAAGAGATGCTGCCACTTGCTTTTACAATGGGCTGATGTGTAAACTGCGAAAGTGGTAGAGGAAAAAGTTGAGCTGAACGTAGGGTGATGTTCCTCAAAGTCAAAGATGAAAGATGTTATTGGGTAAATATGCTGATAAGCTTTTGTTCGACCTCTTTCATTTTTTCCTTCTTTAAAGTTCCTGCTCTGTATTCTACTATTGATTTGTCAGCTGTGAAGAGCCGGTTTGGTCGAATCCTGCTTTCCACCTTTAGGTTGCCTGCGTTAAAATCGTTTTTCGCAAGCAATATGGAATATTGATCGTTTTTCGCCGCACTCGTTATCTGACTGAGAATCACATCATCCCCGGTCAAGTTGGCCACGACCAGTGCAGGTCTTTTCTTGGAAGCACTTAGATCTGAAAACGGAAAAGGAATTACAACAATATCGCCCTTTACAGGTCTTTCCATGCTTCATCTTCCTCTTGGCTGTTCCAATCTTTTGCAAGGATATTCTCACTTGCAAGAGCGGTATGCATCCTTTCGTCAATTTGTTTCATGGATCGCAGTTCTATCCTATCATCATATGCAAACATGACAATCTTTGATCCCTCCCTGAAACCTTCGATGTCCCTGATGCGTTTTGGAATGGATATCTGTCCTTTTCTAGTTATTGTTACTGTTCTCATTTCAAGTAATGGCATTGTTTAGCCTCTGATTCTTACATGTAAGAAATGTAAGGAAATATACATAAATGTTTCTGATCAGGTGTTTAACCTGAATGATCTTTTGGGTTTGGAACAGGGATTGGGGGTGGTGTGCGTGCAGCAGCCTCGGTTGTTGGAGATTGCTGCCGGTGCGAGCCATGGCAGTTGGAATATATAATGCGTGTGATTTTCAATCTACAGTGCGCATATAGCGTTTCTATATTTCTCTGTGCCTTCTGTGTGCTATATGGCTTAAAAATGAAAACTGAGCTAAACAAATCTGATTTTTTATGATTCAAAAATGAAATCTCAAATTGGAAATTCTAATCTTCAATCACCCGAAACTCAATACACACATTATACTGGTATGGAGCATACGACCTCACAATCCTTCTCCCTGTACATTCCACCTTTCTCTCCATACGCGCTGCAGCTTCCTGTATCAGTCCCCACGAGGTCCTGTAAAGATCATCCTCATGCGTAATATCATAAAAGTGCACCACACCCCCATCCTTTGCCGCCAGTATGCCGTAGTCCAGAAACTCCCTGGCAGACTGGGGCAGGTTCATAATAACATGGTCTGCCGAATGTTTCAAATTCCCTGCCGCATTTCTTGCATCATCTTCCACTGCCGTTACGTTGTCCAGCCGGTTGAGGCTTATATTCTCACGCAGGAGCTTGACAGCCCCCGGGTTCTTATCCACTGCCACCACACTGGCCCCAGGTACACTCTTTCCGATCAGGATGCTGAACGGCCCCACACCTGCGAACAGGTCCACCACATACTGCCCCCGCTTTACCATGTCAGCCACCCTTTTTCGCTCAGTTCCAAGCCTGCCTGAGAAATAGGCACCGGCAAGGTCCACATTATAGCGGCAGCCGTGTTCTTTATGAATGGTACGGGTCCTGTGTTCGCCTGCCAGTACCACCCACTGCCGGGTCCTGAACTCGCCTTCTACCGGGCCAACCGCCCCCAGCACCACATTAATGCTTTTCCTGTACTCCATTAATGCCTTTGCAATACGTGTTGCATCAGGGTTATCAGCATCAACAATGGCAATATCGCCGATCACATCAAAGCCGGGTGTGAATCCCAATATATCTTCAAGTGACGGGTTTTTTCGTTTGGGCTCAAATTCGGCCTCAATAACGGCAATATTCTCATCTGCACCAGGCAGTGCCCCCAGTTCATCCGGCTCTGGCTTCCCAGTCACAGGTATGAGGATGTGTTCACCGTCCCGGCGTATCCGCGCTTCCGGATGGATATGCCCGGCCTCTTGCAGCATCCTTCGAATATCCTCTCCCATTGTGCTAGGTACCCTGAGGGCCCACAGTTTCATGAGATACAAAATGTCATTGCACGATAAAAGGATTTAGATAATTAGTTAAGTAAACCTGGATAATTAGGTCTGGATGACTGAACTGCTGACCCTGGATATTTCCACACAAATGGATTGCCTTTGTGACTTTACATATAATTTCTATTGGCAGCATAAGGGTTCGGAGCTTGACCCTGATAAACCAGTGGAAGGGCAGGCAGGTACAAATTTTACTTACAGGGATCTGGTCGAACATTTAACATCTGGCAAAGATGTCCGGATAAGGGGAGATGCTGGCAGCAGGCTTGGTTCCAGCCTGGGTGTTGACCTGAAATATTTCGGGGGCAGCGGGCAGGCCCTGGATGCCGGAAGTATATTCGTGGACGGGGATGCGGGCACCCGTATGGGTATCAGCATGGTCTCAGGCAGGATATATGTGTCAGGAAGTGTGGCAATGCCTATGGGAAACGTTGTAGAGGTCGCTTCTGGAAGGGAGGGCTACAGGTGTTTGAGGTCCATTACGGATATCCTGCATAACGGGCTGGGAGACGATGAGTTCAGTGACAGCAGGAATTTATTCCAGGAGGGGAAGAAGGATGTGCCATGTCTGGTGCTGGCAGACGGCGTGCTCAGGGATACGGTGGGTGCCCGGTGTGAGCGGGATGCCAGGATCATGGTGGAAGGCGACGTGAGCCTGAGCACTGGCATACTGATGCGAAAGGGCACTATTATTATAGAAGGAAATGCGGGCATGAACACTGGCACGCTGCTATCGGGCGGCACTGTGGTGGTGCAGGGAAGTGCAGGCGAGTTCGCAGCTGCTGATATGCGGGCTGGCACCCTTATCATAGCAGGGAAGAGTTCGGGGTACATGTGTGCCAACATGCGGGGCGGGGCCGTGTTCGTGAAACGGGATGTTAAGGTGATACCTCCTGCCAGGCAGTGCCAGCCGTTAGATAGTGATCTGAAACTGCTGGTGGATGTGCTGGATACCAACCGGATGGATGCAATGGGCTATAGGAAATATTCTATATGCTGATCAATAAGTATTATCCTCAAATTTACTTATGATTTGGATATCTCTTGACATTAATACTGGTTTGCATGTTCAAATGTTGATCGGAGAAATGTATATACAG